>CAYWZR010000213.1:0-4060 GCA_964462885.1 uncultured Nitrospirota bacterium | reverse complement strand
CGTCAACTCTCTCTGATGCATAAGCGTCAATCATTGTGAAGTGATAGCCAAGGCGCAGGCTGAGGTTCACGTACTGGCGCGATAGAACCGCCAAGTTTTGTCCGAGGAATCCTGTTTTAGACAACTCCGGTGTTGTTGTCCGCGTTAGACTTGACATAAAACTTGTAAAATCTACAGACATGGGTTCACTTTCCCAGGCTCCCGGAATGGCAAGACCCCGGAGAATTGCTTTCATGGGAATCGAAAGAATCTCTTTAGGAGTGACCCGGTTTCCAGCGCCTGGTTGCAGGCCATCTCCAATATCAATCAAAAACAGATCCAGAGGAATCTGGCAGTCAAGCCTTGGAGCATGCTTTGCTGCTCCTCCGCGATGAATATTTCCACGGACGAGTTCCTCGACAGCCTTTTCGTGTACAAACCTTGTGATGTCATGAAGACTCCGGCATCCTTCGGGCGTAAAACTTTCCTCGGAAGGATCAAACAATCTCAGCGGTGCAATTTTTTTAAGAACCCGCCGGAGCAATCGATATTCGTAAGTGTCTTCAATTGGGTCCTCAGCCAGACCGTAATCGCGTAGCTCTGGAACTATTCCTTCGTAAACAACGTTGTCTTCAGCGTCAACTGTCACATCTTGTCCATTTTGCAAAAGTGTTGATACATTGCCGCAGTTTAAAATAGCTGGAATCCGGAGCTCACGGGCCACGGTTGCCAGATGACCGGTAACCATTCCTATGTCGGTCAGTAGAGCCGCAGCCCGGGAGAGCACTTTTGCAAGAAGAGGAGAGGCGGTTTTCGCAACCAAAACAGCACCATCTGGAAAGTGATCCAGGTCCTCTTCGGAACGAATGAGACAGATCGTGCCGGAAGCAATGCCTCGTTGGGCTATTTCTCCCTGTCCTTTTAAAAGAACAGGTCTGCGAAGTAGTATCTCTGCTAGATCCTTTGCTTTGACAACATGGGCTGGGCTAAGTGCCAGAGGACGCGCCTGTAATATGACCAATTGCCCCTGTTTGTCAAAGGCGAACTCGATATCCTGAGGATGCCTGAAAAGGTTTTCAATTTGGATGCCCGCTTCAGCAATTGCCAGAACCTGTTTGCTTGACAGGCAAGCACGGTTTTGCATCTCTGGTGCGATGTTTTCGGTTCGTGTTCCACCTTTTAGATCCAGTCGGAGTGCTGTCTGTTTTTGGGCAACCTTGATGTTATTAATTTTCAAAGGAGTATTGCGACTGACTGTAAATCGGTCCGCGCTTGTCTCTCCTGAAACCAGGGGCAGTCCAATTCCCCAGATTGCGTTTATCAGCAAAGCATCCTGCTGCGGCATCCGTGGATCCCGGGTGTAGAGTACTCCACTTACAGAAGCGTCGATCATCTCCTGACAGGCAACAGGCATGGCCATTTCATACTCCCGGTATCCCTGTTTGTG
Organism: uncultured Nitrospirota bacterium; assembly: GCA_964462885.1. Classification (GTDB taxonomy): domain Bacteria; phylum Nitrospirota; class Thermodesulfovibrionia; order SZUA-242; family SZUA-242; genus JALUUO01. Next base: position 2,634 of record CAYWZR010000213.1, on the reverse strand, counting down.
CCGATAAACCATAGTGTTTTCGCTATACAAACTAGCCAGAACTTCGCGATAGGCGTTTGTGACATCAGCAGCCGGAACATTTAAAACAGTTTTGTACTGTCCTGCAAAACTGTGTTGCCGGTCTTCGTGCCACGCACTGCTGCGCAAGGCGAATTGCAGCCGTCGGCCCCGGCCAAGCGAGGTAACAGCACTGTTTAATTCTTTTTCCAGTCTTGCTGGCAACAGACCATTTCGAATTCGCCCTTGTATCGTGGCAGATGCCTCGGCAATAGAAACGTCTCCTGTTTTCCAGTTGTTACAGATTCCAGCAATTTCAGGCTCTAACTCATTGGTTTCAATAAAAGCATGGTAGGCGGATGCTGTTACCGCAAAGCCTTGCGGAATCTGAAGTCCTAGGGCGGAATGCACCTCTGCAATATTGGCGTTTTTGGCACCTACTTCGTCCACTGAGTCGCGGGTTACGGTGTTGTAGTTCATCACGAAAGTCGTCGATACCCTGGCTTGATAACCTGAGAGTTCCTGCTCAATTTCTGCTTTAATACGGTCAAAGGCTGTACGTAGCGCACGGTATTTACCAGGTGCCAGCGTATCGAGTGCGTAAACAAGTTTTTCCACAAAGCTGACAAGCTCTTTGGAACTCGTATAAACATAATGCTGGTCAAATACATAATCACCACTGAGCTTGTTGTTCACATCCGCGATCTGTTGGAGAATTTGACTGTTTAAAGACAAAATATCCTGAAACTGACGAAAACGTCCAACAAGGGCCGAATGTGCTCCTCCTTTGCCTTCCCTGCTTTTTTTAAAAACTTGTCGTATCCAATTTGGCAGTGGGGTCACGGGGCGATTGGTAAACTCCATTTTTATTGCGCTGTCCCTGGTTGGAGACAGCTCCATCTTACCTATTTATATTACTTAAGTCTGCCCCGTTTAGCTGGTTCTAATCAATGAGCGCCATCGCCGGCGTCTTTGAACAACACTCCCATTAGTAACCCTGCGGCCAGTGCTATCAGAACCGCAAGTAAGCCATAAACTAAAGCATTATGAAACGCCATTTTCGAAATCCAGGCCGGAAATCCGGTTAGACCAATGGTAAGAGTTTCGGTTGTCGTTCCAGTAATCTGACCATTTTGTATGGCATAGGTTGTGATGGTGTAGTCGCCTTGCTTCATGCGTGGCGAAAGGCTTAGGTCAAGGTTGAAATGGCCATTCTTTTCGAGAGATATGGCACTTGGACGGACTGCATAGACGGATTCTTCTTCTTTCAATTTAATGAACTCTTTGAAAAGCTTGCCTTTGTCCTCTTCTGGCAGAGACATCTCTATTCGGTTTTTCAGCGCTGCCAGGCTAAAAGGCATGTCCGCCGACTTAAGAAGGGAACCGACGTCGGCATTGGCGTAGACCATATATACCTGCGGCGCGTTGGACAGAGTCAAATCGCCGATGTTCATCCAAAGAAAACCAGCAGCTTTGCCCTTGAGTTTCAGGTGTAATTCTTCTGGTTCGCCACTGACGACAACGACAACGTCAGATCCAGTTGGTACAGTACCGGATGCCTGGACCGTTGTTCCATTATAAAAGGTACCGACAGAAACGGTAGGACTTTCCAGTTTAAAGCCGATCTCAGCAGATACCGGTGTCTGGATTAGACAGGAAAAAACAAAAGCAAACAGGCCAATAAAAGCATACCGTTTCATATTAGTGTCCTCCTGCCATGCTCATAAGTATAGCCGGTTCCATCAGTAGTTGTAGCAGCATTTTGCCGCAGACCACTAATACGAGAGTTGCCAGAAGAATTTTTAGCTGATCGCCTTTTAGTTTCTTTCCTACCCTTGTGCCAAGCTGTGCGCCGACAGTCGAGCCAAGCAGCAGAAGCAAAGCCAGTACAAAATCCACCGTGTGATTGCTGATTGCTTGCATGACAGTCACATTCATACAGGTAAACAGTATCTGAAAGAGGCTGGTTCCCACAACCACGTGCATAGGCATCCGAAGGAGGTATACCATAATCGGCACCATGATAAAGCCACCACCTACGCCCATAATAGCTGCCAGAACACCGACCAGAATGCCGATCAACAGGGGCAGCAAAAGCGACATTTCAACACCCGAGCGCTCAAAATTCATCTGCATAGGCAGTTTCTTGAGTAGCTGGGCATAGCTGGATTCCTTCTGCGGTTTTTTTTCTGCGGCAGCCTCAGGTTTCTTTCGCATCGCCTGCAGGCTCTCGATAAACATATAGGATCCGACCCCACCCAGCATAATTACGTAGGTGATAGAGATCAGAAAATCGGCATTTCCCATGGCCCGTAAGATTTTTATAAGCTGCACACCGCCTGTGCCGCCAATAACCCCGCCTACCAGCAATAGAATACCCATCTTAATATCCACGTTTCCCAGTCGCCAGTGGGCAAGCATTCCAGAGGTGGATGCTCCGATAATCTGATTGGAATCTGACGCTGCCGCCACGGTTGGCGGGATTCCGAACATTATTAGTAGCGGTGTCATCAAGAACCCGCCACCAACTCCAAAGATACCGGACAATAAGCCAACTGCAACGCCGAGTCCGACTATTGTCAATACATTAACGCTGTTTCCCGCAATGGGAAGATACATGTGCCACACTGTTTTTTC
>CAYWZR010000212.1:0-4125 GCA_964462885.1 uncultured Nitrospirota bacterium | reverse complement strand
GATTAAAAACTTCGGGCATGACAAAAATAAAAAAAGGCGATTTATAGACAGACTCTATTTAGTTAATTTACTGTAACTATTCAGCTATTCATTTATTCATTCCCCCCTTTTCCAAAGAGGGAGAGCTGAATAGTTACAATTTACTTATAATTTTTTACTTACAGAGGTTCCGGCATTGTCGGTTCCAGCACAAGTGGATTGACCTGAGAAATGATCATATCCCTCTGGCTGAAGCGGCTTGATAGATCCGTCTGGATAAACCATGACACTCGGACCGTCCACAAATTCACCTATACGAGTAGCACCTTTAAAGGTACTGGCAAAACCCGCAGGAGCTGCAAAAAGAAGCTCGTAATCTTCGCCACCACGCAGGGCCAATTCAATGGAATCAAACCCCAAAAGCGGTGCAAGCTTTAAAAGCGCATCTGAAAGCGGCAGGCTGTCTTGCTCAAGTCTGACTCCGGTTCCGCTTTCCTGACATAAATGAGCAAGATCTTTAAGAAGTCCATCGCTCACATCTATCATTGCTGTAGCTTCCAGGTAATCCTGCATCACAGGATCAGGCATCAAGTGGCGCTTTAAAACCCGGGCCACATATTTTCTTAGACTGGGTTCGCACAAAGGTTCCGGCAGGTTCATTGTTTCAATTTTTTTCAGATCCATCACATTACCAGCCCTTTGCAGTATTTCCAGACCAAGCGCGGAATCTCCCAGTGTACCTGTCACAAATAGTTCTTGGCCCGGCAGAACTCCGGATCTAAACACAGGTTTCTCCGATTTGCCAAGTACTGTAACTGATACCATAAAACCTTTATCCGACCGGCAAGTATCACCACCGACTATGTACACATTGTAACGACCGGCAGCAGCTGTCATTCCCCTGACGAACTCCTCAAAATCCTCTAACTCCAGCTCGCCAGGAAGACCTAACGACACCAGCAGATAGCAGGGCGTACCGCCCATAGCCCGGATATCACTAAGGTTGACAGTGATGCATTTATAACCAAGCTGAAAAGTGGTGGTGGTGGATAAGTCGAAATGAACTCCCTCAACCAACAGATCAGTACTGGCCAGGAGATTGCCACCAGGTGGCGTAAACAAAACAGCGGCATCGTCACCAATACCCTTTAAAACACCAGCCCCGGTCGTCATAGAGGAACCAACAGCGCCACTAGCTCCATCCTGTAAGCGCCGGATCAGCCCTATAAGCAAGGACTCCCCGACACCGGCTATTTTCATTTATTTGGTTTTGCTGGAAGAAGAGCTGGAGACTTTTTTACGCTTAGCAGAAGAGCGCTTACGACGCTCTACTACTTCAGTCTCCAACGCTACAGGAAGCACATCATCCATGCTTTCTGCAAATACGAATTTTATATCACTGCGGACATTCTTTGGCACATCCTCCAGATCCTTCTTGTTACGTTTCGGCAAAATTATAGTGGTCATACCAGCCCTTTTAGCAGCCAGGGTTTTCTCTTTCAAACCTCCGATTGGAAGCACCCTACCCCTAAGCGTAACTTCGCCTGTCATCGCAAGGTTCTTGCGTACAGGTGTACTGGTCAAGGCCGAAGCAAGAGCTGTAGCCATAGTGATACCGGCTGAAGGTCCATCTTTAGGAATCGCTCCGGCAGGTACATGTACATGTATGTCCTGCTTGCTAAAGACATCTTCATCAATTCCCAACTTATCCGCACGGCTCCGGATAAAAGTAAGCGCCGTCTGAGCTGATTCCTTCATAACATCGCCAAGATGTCCTGTAAGAGCCAACGCTCCCTTGCCCTTCACTGTAGTCGCCTCTATATATAATGTATCACCACCGGTTTCAGTCCAAGCAAGCCCGGTGGCCACCCCAATCTCACCATGCCCTCTGACATCATCGCGCAAAAATTTCGGAGGGCCAAGATATCTGTGAATATTTCTGACTGTTATGGAATAAAGACGACTTTGTCCCTCTGCGATTTTTCTGGCCACCTTGCGGCAGAGGTGGGCAAGTTCACGCTCCAGATTTCTCACCCCGGCCTCTCGAGTATACTGCTCAATGGTGGAAAGAAGGGCGTCAGGATCGATCTTAAATTGTTTTTCACTAAGCCCGTGCTCCTTCATCTGTTTCGGAAGCAGAAAATTACGTGCTATTCCGATTTTTTCCTCTGACGTATAACCAGAAAGATAGATCACTTCCATACGATCCCGGAGCGGAGAAGGTATGGGATCAAGCTGATTAGCAGTTGTTATGAACATAATTTTGGAGAGGTCAAAAGGCACTGCCAGGTAATGGTCCACAAAAGCGGCATTCTGCTCGGGATCAAGGACCTCAAGAAGCGCTGAGGCTGGATCGCCCCTAAAATCATTGCCAAGTTTGTCGACTTCATCCAGCATAAATACAGGATTGTTGGTACCTGCATTCTTAAGCCCCTGAATTATACGGCCCGGCAACGATCCCACATAGGTTCTACGATGCCCTCTAATCTCTGCTTCATCACGCATTCCCCCGACTGATATACGAACGAATTCGCGGCCCAGAGCCCTGGCAATAGATTTTCCAAGCGATGTCTTTCCAACACCTGGCGGACCAACAAAGCAGAGTATTGGTCCTTTCATCGAGGAGTTAAGTTTTCTGACAGCAAGGTATTCAAGAAGCCTGTCCTTCACCTTCTCCAGGTCATAATGGTCATCATCAAGTACCTTTTTGACCTTCTTTATATCCAGCAGATCTTTTGTAGACTTCGACCATGGCACTTCTACCAGCCAGTCAATATATGTGCGTATTGTACCGGATTCAGCACTATCAGGATGCATTTTCTCAAGTCTACGAAGCTGTTTTTCAGCCTCCTTTAAAACCTTCTCAGGCATCTTTGCGACCTTTATTTTCTCCTTGAGTTCGGCAACTTCCTCGCCTCGTTCATCTGTCTCACCCAATTCCTTCTGAATAGCCTTAAGCTGCTCACGAAGATAATAGTCGCGCTGCGATCTGTCTATCTCACCCCGGGCCTCAGACTGAATCTTATGCTGAACCTGCATAAGCTCTATCTCGCGACCGAGAATATCGTTGACCAATTTCAATCTGGCAATCGGATCTTCCGTCTCTAACACTTCCTGTGCATTGTCTACCTTAAGTCCCAGATTTGAAGCAACCAGATCTGCCACTCTGCCGGGCTCTTCAATGCTTTCGATCACCGCCAGGATATCTGGAATCACAGGCTTACCAAGTGAAACAGCTTTTTCTAATTGCTCTCTCACCGAACGCATAAGCGCCTCTTCCTTAATAGTGATTTTGACACTTTCAGGATCGCTGATTGTTTCTATATCGGTTAGATAAAATGGCTCTTTCTGTGAATAGCTCTTTATACGCGCCCTGGAGAGCCCCTGTACAAGAATTTTTATTCTGCCGTCTGGGAGCTTCAGCATGCGCATTATCATGCCAACCGTACCTATTGAAAACAAATCATCTGGACCAGGATCTTCGACACTAAGATCCTTCTGTGTGACCAAAAGCAACATTCTGTTAACAGAAAGAGAATGGTCGATTGCTTTAATCGACAGTTCTCTACCCACAAACAGGGGTATAATCATATTCGGAAAAATGACAATATCCCTTACCGGAAGCACAGAGAGTGTCTCTGGGATCGCCGGTTCCTCGATGCTTTCATCGTTCTTTTTTATATTGTCTTTGTCTTGTGTTTCCATTTTTTCCTTCTTTTGCGCGTCAGTCTTATTCTGATCGTCCACCTTATCTTTATTCTTAAAGTCAGCCATTGAAATTCTCCCTAATCCGGCACGGTCGAGACTAAATTCAACTCCTGAATTCAGTTCAAACCTGCATATAAACTCATTATGTTCTATCTGTCATTCCAGCAACTTTATGAATGCCCGATGAAGCTCGGCATATAGTGCAACCTATGCTAGTTAACGACAAAAAAACATTTATGGATAGACTTTAATTATAACCCAAATTGAGCGTTTTTTGTGCTGAAAGCATGATTTCTAATTCTAAGGAGTAGAGCCGGGGCTTAGCTTCTGGCTATTATAAGCACGTCCACGATTTATAACAGCATCTACCCACTCAGGGCTTCCAAGAGCATGAAGGTGTGTATAGGTAGCAATGACGTTTTTATATATAACCCCGTC
>CAYWZR010000211.1:0-4134 GCA_964462885.1 uncultured Nitrospirota bacterium | reverse complement strand
ACATTTGTAATGACCACAATTTATGCTGGTGGTGAAGCTGATTCTCTTAATTTGACTTTTGAGAATGATGTATTTGAATCTATTGGTACTGTTTCTGCTTCATCAATCAACCCTATTGCTTGGACTGTAAACACATTCGATACAGATTCCTCGTATCAGTACCAGTTGGGTGCATCTAACGGTTTTACTTTAGGTCTAGGTGAAGTCCTATCCTTCACAATTAACGATGTTACTGTTTACAATGAAGATCTAAATAACGCACTTGACTGGGATGAAAAAGCTGAGTGGAACCAAACTTTTTTATTAAGTCAAACAGGTTCAAGTGCACCTTATACTGATGGTGCCGGTGGCTCCACGGCTCCCGTACCCGAACCGGCCACACTGATTCTTCTTGGCTCAGGACTTTTCGGTCTGGCACTTTACAACAGACGCAAAAAAACAATATAAATAGAAGTTTAACCCAGTTACTTTTTCTTTAAAAGCGATGCTTAGGCATCGCTTTTTTTTTGGGCGTAAATAAAAAAAACCTTTTAAATCCCAGTCCAACATGGCATGAAGCTTCTTGCTGGGTCGTTCATTTACTTCATGGTAATGTTGTGTCAAAATACGCACCGGTAAGTATGGCAGATTTTTTCTCTAAAAATCATAGCCCATAACCTATTAATTAATTTGCGCCGCTTATGCCCTAAAGAATCAAAAGGATTAAACATGTCGAGGTTTTTATGGTCTTTTGTGTAAAACGTCTATATCTCCGGCAACCTATTGTCATTATCACTATACTGTCAGTTTTGGCTCTAAGCGGGTGCGGATCGCATATGCCACGCATTATAATACTTGATGACCCACTTACTGCCGAAGAACATCTAAACCTTGGAGTAAGTTATGAATCCAAACAAGAGTATTTATATGCAATAGAACAATACCAACTGGCTGCTGAGGGCAAACTGAAAGCACGCGCCGAGCTTTATACAGGGAATGTATATTTTAGCATGGGAGACATAGATGCGGCCGAAAGCCATTACAAACTGGCCCTAAAGACTAATCCTGGTTTTGCTGAAGCTTACAACAGTCTTGCATGGCTCTATGCTACAGAAAAAATTAATCTTCACGAAGCGGAAAAGTTGGCTCTTAAGGCAGTGGATCTTTCCAATAACCTTTTTTCTGACGACAGAAATGAGAATTTTCGTGACACTCTTAATACCATAAGAACATTACTACGGGAGTAAAAACAGCCAACCTATTGCCTTCTACTTATTCATCATATCAAGAAACTCTCTGTTATTTTTAGTTCCACGAAGCTTACTCAAGATAAACTCCATGCTTTCTATCGAGCTTAAAGGATGGAGGACTTTTCTTAGAATCCACATTTTATTTAAGACATCTTTTTCAACCAAAAGCTCTTCCTTTCTGGTTCCTGAAGCGTTTATATCAATTGTCGGGAATATTCTCTTTTCAACCAGCCTGCGATCCAGGTGCAGCTCCATGTTACCGGTTCCCTTAAACTCTTCAAATATAACATCATCCATGCGGCTTCCGGTATCTACAAGAGCCGTTGCCAGAATCGTAAGAGAACCTCCATTTTCTATGTTTCTTGCTGCACCAAAAAACCGCTTAGGCCTCTGAAGAGCATTTGAGTCCAGGCCGCCAGAGAGCACCCTGCCGCTTGTGGGCATAATGGTGTTGTAAGCTCTGGCAAGGCGTGTAATGCTGTCAAGAAGTATCACCACGTCTTTTTTATTTTCTACTATACGTTTTGCTCTGTCGATCACGATTTCGGCAACCTGACAGTGCCGCTGGGGCGGCTCGTCGAACGTAGAACTTATGACCTCGGCATCCACAGTTCTTTTCCAATCAGTGACTTCCTCAGGCCTTTCATCTATCAGAAGTATGATAAGATGAGTTTCCGGATTGCCTACTCTAATCGCCTTGGCAATGGATTGAAGAAGCATGGTCTTTCCTGTTCGGGGGGCCGCCACAATCAGGCCGCGCTGTCCTTTACCTGCCGGGGCCGTAAGATCCATGACCCGGGTTGAGTAATCATTGGCCGTATAGTCAAGATTCAGCTTTTCGGTAGGGTAGTACGGCGTGAGGTTATCAAAAAGCGGCCTGTTGATGCTGGCCTCAGGTGGTTCGTGAGCAATAGCCTCCACCTTAAGGAGAGCGAAGTATCTCTCGCTGTCTTTTGGCTGCCGGATCTGTCCAGTGATTAAATCCCCGGTCCTAAGGTTAAATCGGCGTATCTGTGAAGGTGAGACGTATATATCATCAGGCCCTGGAAGATAGCTGAAGTCTGGAGAGCGCAAAAAACCGAACCCATCAGGCAGAATTTCAAGAACACCCTGGGCGAAAATATGGCCTGTTTTTTCGGTCTGTACCTGAAGGATGGCATAGATAAGATCCTGTTTACGTAGGCCGCTTGCACCTTCGATATTCAGTTCCACCGCCATATGTGTAAGTTCATCCGTAGTCTTTGCCTTGAGTTCTGTAATGTTCATACGAGGCGACTTTTTTTCGTCATAATTTCCGTGTTTACCGTTTTTCATACCGTTTTCATTTTTTTGAAACTTCGCCCCCTTCGCGGATTTTGAAATAGTTGCTCTGGCGTTAGAACCTTCCATAGTGTTTTCCCTTCTGAATTTTTTCAGGATGGTTTTATTTACGAGCCTTACAGCTCGGTTTTAAAAAATATATTAAAATATATTAAAAATATATTAAAAAAATGTTTAAAAAGTTTAAATATAGTTAAAAGTAATTAAAAAATAATCAAATATTGTTTTTTGGAATTTGGTTTATTAGAATCTATAAGAGTTTATGCGCAGAGTTTAGAGCTTTGTTCTTTAGAAAAAGTATTGTGTTTGTGTGAAATCGTCAAGTCCTAATAAATAAACTTGTCGGATGTAGGGTTTTATTCCTTTTAAACGACGTAATTTTTAATTTCGAGTTATCTGCCTCTTATTGGTAATACAAAACATCTCGTAGAGTAAAAAGCCACAGGATTAATGGAACATTTTCCAAAGCTTTGATAATAAGAACGAGTTTTGTTTTTTTGGAATAATCGTTAAAAACTTGGAGAAGTATTTGAACCTATCATGAGGATGATTTAGAATACACAAAGTGTTTCTTCTTGTCAACCTTAATCATTAAAGCTTAATTATTAAGTTAGCATGCATTCCGACAGATGTCAAGCTCTAATCGGCAACTATAATGCTCGACTTGACAGCCAACACGGCAAATATTATCCTAACGACAATGAAAAAACTTTGGGGTGGAAGATTTGTCAAAGCTACGGATGAGGTGGTTGAGTCTTACACTGAATCTATTTCTTATGACTACCGGCTCTGGCGCTGCGATATCAAAGGCAGCATCGCCCATGCCAGAATGCTTGGCCGCCAGAAAATTATAGATAAGTCCGAAGCTAACCGGATAGTGATTGCACTGCGCGAGATTGCTACGGAAATAGATAGCGGAGAGTTCCAATTCCAGAAAGAATACGAAGACATACATATGAATATAGAGGCCAGGCTTACCGAGAAGATTGGGCCTTTGGGAGGAAAGCTACACACAGCACGGAGCCGAAACGACCAGGTAGCTCTTGATACACGCCTTTACCTACGTGAGGAAACAGAGTCCATCATTAGCCTTCTTAATCGATTCCAGAAGGCTCTGGTCAAACTCGCTGAGAAAAACATAGATGCCATTCTTCCGGGTTACACCCACCTACAGAGAGCTCAGCCTGTGCTATTTGCCCATCACCTGCTTGCATATTACGAAATGGTGGACAGGGATGTGGAGCGCTTCCAAAATGCCCTTAAACGCATAAATGTGATGCCGCTTGGAGCAGCAGCATTAGCCGGAACTTCATTTCCGATTGACCGGCACTATGTAGCTAAGCAGCTTGGTTTCCCGGTGGTTTCTGAAAACAGTATTGATACTGTATCTGACAGGGACTTCGTGATCGAATTTCTCGCTACGTGTTCCATACTAATGATGCACCTGTCCAGACTCAGCGAAGAGATTATATTATGGGCATCAGGAGAATTCGGTTTCATAGAACTTCCAGATGCCTTTGCAACCGGATCGTCCATTATGCCGCAGAAGAAAAATCCGGACGTGGCCGAGCTGGTACGTGGTAAA
>CAYWZR010000210.1:0-4164 GCA_964462885.1 uncultured Nitrospirota bacterium | reverse complement strand
GTCACTTCCAACATTGCACTCAGTATTGCCCTTATGAGATACATGGGACATAACGGCCTTGCTCTTGCCAATGCCATGGCTTCAGGAATCCAGTTTCTTCTTCTGCTATACTTCCTACGCAAAAAGATCGGAAGTGTGGATGGCGGAAGAATTCTGTTATCCTTTATTAAAACCGCTGCGATTTCGGCTCTTATGGGTTTTGCCTGCTGGTGGCTAACTAAGTCCGGCCCATGGCTTACAGAAACAACCGCCGGGGGAGGGGAAAAGGTTTTAATACTCGGCATTGGCGTAGCTCTATCTGTTCTGTTTTATCTGGGAATAAGCCGCCTGATGAGGAGCGAAGAGCTGGATTATCTGATACAATTGCGAAGTTCAAAAAAGAAAGCAAAAAAGAAATCGAACAAGATGGAGAAACAAGATGGAGGAAAATAGAATGCTGATTAAACAGTTCGTGGTAGGACAGCTAGAGGTAAATTGCTGGATAGTAGGAGACAAAGCAACCCGAGAGGCCATGGTGATCGATCCTGGAGATGCGCCTGACCTGATTCTGGACTGGATAAAGCAGGAAAACCTTAAGGTTAAATATCTGCTCTGTACACATGCTCACTTTGACCACGTAGGGGCATTGCCGGAGCTGAAGTCTTTTTTTAAAGAGGCCAAAATCGTACTTCATAAGGACGAACTGCCGATATACGAACGTGCCGCTGATATGGGCCGCCTGTGGGGTTTTAATCTGGAGAAACTCCCGGACCCGGACCGCCTTGTAGAAGAGGGTGACGAGATCACAATCGGCAATATTTGCGCAAAAATAATACATACGCCAGGCCACTCCCCAGGCGGTATTTGTCTTCTTAACAATGGCATTCTTTTTAGCGGCGATACGCTGTTTGCAAGCTCTATCGGACGAACCGATCTGCCAGGCGGTAACTATAATGCCCTTATCAATTCTCTAAAAAAACTCACCACTCTTTCAGATAACACCATTGTACATGCAGGTCACGGCCCTTCGAGCACCATCGGACAGGAAAAAAAGACAAATCCATTTATGACAGGCAAGGTATAATTGTTTGTACAAATATTTTTATAACTATTTTGCAAACATTGCGTACAAACGGTACAAACTTTCTTGCAAAGAAGGACTTAAGCCTATAAAATGAATTATATGAACATCAACCTCTTTTATTTTATAAAAAGTATATCCCTTCGTCTTTCTTTTCTGGCCATCATTCTGCTTATTTCTCTAAATGGTTGCGAAAGCGGTGAGGTAGAGTCCAACAAGGATTCAGTCCTTACATCAGAGGCCATTGCCACGGCCAAAAAAATATTTGACAACTACAGCAGCCATGACTTTGATTCAGCACGCAGTTATGTATCGCCAGATTTCGACACATTCAAACTTGACACCAATTTCAAAAAGACCAAGCATACTATTAGCGTTCACCGGGTCAGGATAGCCGATAAGAATATTCGTATTGTACTGGGCTGGGAGGCTGACTGGACGTTGGATCCAGACAGAACATCGTCAGGCGGACAATGTACGATGACATTCTCTATAGACTCCGGCAAACTGATCAGTCTGGATGGCGACAACCCTTTTACCGTGCCAAGATAGTTAGTGACTGCCTTTAGTCTAGACGCAGAATTCAAGCCCACCGGTGATCAGCCCGACGCGATCGAATCTTTGACCAACGGCGTACTTTCAGGGCAAAAACACCAGACACTGCTAGGTGTAACCGGCTCCGGCAAAACCTTCACAATAGCAAACGTCATTGAAAGGGTACAAAAGCCTACACTGGTTATAGCCCATAACAAAACATTGGCTGCTCAACTCTACTCCGAATTCCGGGCTTTTTTCCCTGACAATGCAGTCGAATACTTTGTAAGTTACTACGATTACTATCAGCCGGAAGCCTACCTGCCTGCAAGCGATACATACATCGACAAAGACTCAGCAATAAATGACGATATTGATCGGCTGCGCCACTCTGCCACACGCGCAGTGCTTAAACGCCGTGACGTAATCGTAGTCGCATCAGTCTCATGCATTTACGGTATAGGTTCCCCCAAAGAATATATGGACATGCACCTGGTAATCGAGTCAGGGCAACGAATCAAATATGACTCATTCTTAAGACGCCTTGTGGATATTCTATATGTCAGGGATGACACGGACCTAAGGCGTGGAGCCTTCAGGGTTAGAGGCGATACTGTTGAAATTGTGCCCTCATTCTCTAATGATCGGGCAATTAGAGTAGAATTTTTCGGCGATGACATAGATGCTATCACAGAATTTGACCCTCTCACCATGGAAGTTTTCAATCGCCTGGACAAGGTTGCAATATTTCCAAATAGCCACTGGGTGACCTCAGGTGAAAGAATGTACGCGGCCATGGAGACAATCAAAGATGAACTCCAGAAAAGGATTACCTTTTTCAACCGGCAAAACCAGCAACTTGAAGCAGCACGTATCGAGCAGCGTACACTTTTTGATCTGGAGATGCTACAGGAATTCGGCTACTGTCATGGAATAGAGAACTACTCACGGCATCTATCCGGTCGTGATTCAGGCGAACCCCCCTACTCACTCATAGACTATTTTCCCGAAGATTTCCTTACTGTTATTGATGAATCCCATGCAACAGTTCCCCAGATCCGAGGCATGTATGCCGGGGATAAATCCAGGAAGGGCACTCTTGTTGAATACGGCTTCCGCCTTCCATCAGCCCTGGATAATAGGCCTTTACAATTTGATGAATTTGAGAAAAGAGCCAAACAGGTTATCTATGTTTCAGCAACACCTGGTCCTTACGAACTTGAAAAGACCGGAGGTAAGGTGGTCGAACAGGTAATCCGGCCCACCGGCCTCATAGATCCTGAAATAATTCTAAAGCCGGTGGAAGGCCAGGTTGACGACCTCTATAACGAGGCGCTTAAAAGGATTGAGCGCTCGGAACGAGTGTTGGTCACCACGCTTACAAAGCGCATGGCCGAAGACTTGGCCGACTATTATCAGGAGCGCGGAGGAGGAGTAAAAGTTCGATACCTTCATTCCGATATAGAAACACTTGAAAGAGTTGAGATACTAAGGGATCTCCGAAGAGGAGAATTCAATGTTCTGATCGGAGTGAATCTGCTCCGTGAGGGGCTGGATCTGCCGGAGGTTTCACTTGTAGCTGTAATGGACGCTGACAAGGAAGGTTTTTTACGTTCCAGCCGGTCACTAATTCAAACCGCTGGCAGGGCCGCAAGAAATATAAACGGAGAGGTTTTTTTCTATGCTGAAAAAGTAACCGGCTCGATGAAAACCGCTATGGACGAAACCAAGCGACGGCGGCGACGCCAAGCGGATTATAATCGACGCCACAATATCACGCCACGAAGCGTCAGCCGACCGCTTACAGACGCTCTGGAAAGCATTTACGAAAAAGAGTATCATACTGATTCTATGGCTGCAGAAGAAGTAGCCATCTACGGTACTATTGATGACGCTACTCTGGAAAAACTCGAGAGGCAAATGAAGGAAGCGGCCCGGGAATTGAAATTCGAAAAGGCTGCCGAGATCAGGGATAAAATCAGGGATATACGTAAACTACGGATAGAAATTTAACGGGAACTCAGGTAGATAGACCGAAAACTGAAGACTATTAAGGAGATTTTTTATGAGCAAAAGTTCTTCGTACACGGATAGATTTTCGAGTGGATACAGGTTTTTTGATAATAAAACCGGATTCATGCTGAACTATGCCGGGGCTTCGGGTTTCGATCTGGACCGCGTGATTAAAAGAGATAAAGAAGAGATTACGGCAGCCCTGGATTACATGAAGCAGGTGGAGGCTGGAAAAGCTGTAAACGTTTCCGAGAGCCGAAAGGTTGACCACTTCAATCTTAGAAAAGGCGCGGGCCTTCGGAAGTCTATGACGCTGTGGCACAGCATCAATGATGCTATCGAACAAATAAAAAACGGCAAAGTTCTAAACGAAAAAGATAAGAGTTATACAGATGTAATCATGAACGGCATAGGCGGCTCTTTTCTCGGGCCACTGATGACCCTGATCGCAAAGTATGGCAATGATTACAACTTCGGATGCCACCTGCCCCTTCGGATACACTTTCTGAGCAATACCGGCAAAACAAGCGTTTCCATAAATCCACCATTTTCTCTAG
>CAYWZR010000209.1:0-4167 GCA_964462885.1 uncultured Nitrospirota bacterium | reverse complement strand
GGTGCTTGATCCTTGGATGGAAGCCAGTGCTGGCACCGAACTCCCTCATGAGGACACTCTCCCTCCCGAGCCTGACCCAGCCCGTATAATTTCAGACTTCGCTTCCGGAACCTATACAGTCTCGGTTACTTATGGCGGCGTCACTGAAACCAAAGATTTCGAGAAAAAGGTAATCACTGGAATGAGCGACAAGTATCCGATCCTTGTTTCGCCTCTTGGAATGCCACACTGGCCTGGCGAAAATCCATCTCCGACAGAACAGGCAGCTTTTGATGCAGCACAGCTAGCATACAGCGAATTTGGTATGACCCGTTATGCCGCCAATGTGGATGCTGACGGAAACGAGCCTGGTGTTGATGTTGATGGAAACGATATTCCTGCTACACATGCCAAAATTACAATACAGTGGAAGGCTCCTGATGTCGTACTGCCAGATGGCGTAAAAATTGTTTATAACCTCGATGTCGGCAAGGGAGGTTGTGATACAAATGGAGTCTGCATATGGGACCCTATCTGGAACTCCTGGGAGAAGAACAAGCGCCTTTTTGTAACCTCATTCACACTGCCGACACCAATAGTCAAGCAAGACCCGACAGATCCATACAGGTACTTTGTGAACGTGGGTGTGGAGTTTGTTGACAAGAAGACTGGCGAGACATTAGGTAGTGGCGGCTGGGCCAACGCCGAGTTCATGGTGGCTGACCCATTAGATACCACACAGCCCTTCGACATATTAGGTGCTATTGATTCTGTTGTTGTAAAGGATGCAAGCACAGGAGATCCGGTTGATAGTACTGTACGCTCTGAGCTCGTTCTAAGAGCCGCACTTGTTTCTGAGTCTGAAACATGCGATCCTAATGCGATTATTGATCCATGCACAAAAACGACTAAGGTATTACAAACTGCAGACGTAGCTACAGACGGCAGCTATACCTTGACCCTGACAATAGCCGACTTCCTCGATAACGCTGGAACTTGGTTCAATATTGTCATCTTCCTGGACGAAAACGCTGACGGTTTTCTGGCCATTGACGAAAATGGATATTTCTCTGAGCCTACGGCATGGCCGGACTGGGAGCAGGGCAATGTCTGGTTCGACACATGGGGAGGCACACTGCGTGTAGGTCAGGAGATTTGTGTAACGGCAACTGATGGCAGCCGGGAGTGTGAGTACCAAGACAAGATAATTAATGATAGCGGCACCGATTTTGTGGAGGGTCCGAAGTTCATATTTGAATACTGGCCCCCTTTAAATTAAGAAGAGGCAGGTTTCTGTCTTCAGACAATAACCCATTAACAAGGCCGTCCCAATTGGGACGGCCTTTTTTAAAAGAAAATATGTAATTTGCAGAGCCGGAGAAAAAAAGCATGAAATCAATAACTATACTTTTTATCTCGATAATGATCATTTATTTAGCCAATACATCCCAGGCTAATGGTCCTGTCAGTAAACCAGTCTCATCGGTAAGAGTTTCTATTGAATCCGAAGAGCCCATTAATCCTGGTGGAACTGCGCAATTTATAGTAAAAGCCTACTCACAGATTGATGCGGATCATTTTAGAATTTGGGCGGAACTGCCTAGTGATATAAAACTTATTTCCGGCAATATCGACTGGAATGGAGTAGTAAAAAAAGACGAGGAATATTCTATTAATTTTACCGTTCTTGTTCCTGACAAAGGAACATACGTTATCAAGGCTGGAGCAAGCATGCAATTGCCAGAAGGCACAGCATTTACAGACAGAGCATCTTTTCTGATCGGAAAAAGCATAAAAAAAAGTATCAAAGGAAAAAATGTTTTGCCAAGAAGTTTTATTCGTGACCGCAAGGGAGTTGTGGAGTACGAATTGAAATGATGAACAGCAATGTTGCCATATCTTTTTTAATTGTTTCACTGCTAGTTGCCTCAGCTTGTGGAGATTCCTCAAGTGGTTCGAAATCAACGGGTGAAATCAATATCCTGCAAGGCACCATAAGGTACCAGGATAAAGAATACGATCAGAACGGCTTTACTGGAAACACCTCTTATAAAGCGGTCAGGTATGCTACAGTGGAACTAATTGATGTAAGAGATGGCACGGAAACCGTCATTATAGCCGGATCTACAGATGCTGAAGGACAATACATATTGAATTTTTCCGGAACAATCAGCAATCTTAAATTAAGAGTTTACGCAAAAAGTGACGAGAACTCCGGTGTGCGCATTCAGGTTAACAATCTTTCTGACAACCTGTTGGCTGTGTATAAACAGGTCAACGCTTCTACACTAAATATTGATATACCTGCAACCAACCCGGCAGCCGGAGCATTTAATATTCTGGATGTTTATACAAGCGGCTACATATTTGTTAAAGAACTTTCAGGCATCTATCCAGAACAGTTAAATGTATATTGGGAAGTCGATAACAATCTAGGCACATGGTATTGCACATCTCCTGATTCCACCTGGTGTCCGTTTGGAAGCGGTATTTATGTTGTTGGAGGATATTCAGGGGGGCTGGGAGATACTGATCATTATGATGATGACGTTCTGTGGCACGAGTTCGGTCATTTTACGGCTGCTGGGTTTTCAAAAGATGATTCCCCTGGTGGACAGCATTTTCTTTCAGATAATGACCTTGATCTGAGATTGGCATGGAGTGAGGGCTGGGGAGGTTTTTTCACAACTGCAATTAAGGCCTGGCTGGAATCTACAGATCCGGCTTTACTTTCCAAACATCCGCTGACAAAAGCCTCTTTTTATGTGGATACAGTTAACGATGACGCTCTAATATCTATGGATATAGGTAATCCCGGCTCATTGCCGTATATGTATTCCTCGAACGAAGTTGCAATCGCAAAAGTTTTATGGGAAATTAACGCATCTTTTGGAACTCAACCGATTTGGGATATATTAGAAGATTACCTGCCGAGTGTTGTGTCATCGCCTGTCAGCATGGAAACCTTTTGGGATGGCTGGCTTGAGCAGAGAACCCCAGACACAATAGAGCTGAGTCAACTTGAAAATATATTCACTGAACGTTACATATACTACCTGGAAGACAGCGATGAAGTAGACGATACTGTTTTAACTGCAAAAACTGCCACAGTTGGAACTGCTAAGACTCACTATAGTTACAAAGCTGATGGTAATACTGATCAGGATGTAAAAGCTTTTACAGCCACTGCAGGAACACAATACACCATTGAAACATATTGTTTAAAAAACGGCGCGGACACATATATTATGTTATTGGATTCTAACGGAAATACCTTAGACTATGACGATGATCGAAGCGATAGTGCCGGTGTTAACGGAACTTATAATAATTGTCCAAAAAGCTATTTTATGTCGTTTGCTTCCAAAATAACCTTTACACCCAATTCAACAGATACTTATTATGTCCAAGTAAAAACATCTCCTGAGGCTCCTTCCTCGGCAGGAAAGTACGGCACATACACTTTGGAAATTTCAGATTAATTTCAGATTAATCTCAGATGAATCTCAGATGAATTTCAGATGAAGGTTGAAACGATGATTGAAAGAGCTTAGAATAACCCGCATGGTAGAGACGTTCCTCGATTATCTTACTGTCGAAAAGGGCTTGTCAGAAAATACCCTTGAGTCTTACCGCAGTGATCTCAAACAGTTTGTCGGTTTTGTTTTATTATGTAATGAGAAAATGGATTCTTTCTCCAGGGAGACTATAGGATCCTTCTGCCTTAAACAGCTTGATGAGGGAAGATCGCCCGCCACTGTCTCAAGAACTCTTTCAACTATTCGTGGATATGCCAGATTCCTGGTTATCGAAAAGGTTATGGAGAGCGATCCTACCGAAAACCTTAAAAACTTGAAGGGATGGCATCGACTTCCCAAGGCATTGAGTACTGAGGAAATACAGAGGCTGCTTGATGCACCGAGAAAAGGTCATATAGGACTTCGTGATACTGCAATGATGGAATTAATGTACTCCTCTGGGCTTCGTGTAAGCGAACTCATCTCGTTGAAACTTGGAGATATAAACTTCGAGGCCGGGTTTATCCAGGTTACCGGTAAGGGGGATAAAAGCCGTATTACTCCTGTAAATTCACGCGCACTTTTGGCAGTTAACGACTATATGACAAACGGAAGACCTCTGCTTCTTAAAGGTAAGATCTCGCCGCATCTTTTTGTCTCCCAGGGCGGC
>CAYWZR010000208.1:0-4217 GCA_964462885.1 uncultured Nitrospirota bacterium | reverse complement strand
GAAAATACTTGGACCTAATTTTATTATCGGTGTATCAACGCGTTCAATCGGACAAGCCATAGAGGCACAGAAAAACGGGGCCGACTACATAGGCTTTGGCCCCATATTTCCGACCTCTACAAAAGATGCTGGCAAACCTCTGGGACTCCGACACTTGAAAGATGTACGAGCAAGCCTCCGGATTCCTATAGCGGCCATAGGCGGTATTAATCCGGACAATGCCTGCAATGTACTGGAAGCTGGTGCTGATATGTTGGCCGTTGCTTCTTCAGTGCTGGTTCCAGACCGGGTAGAAAAACTTGCACGCGGCTTTGTAGAAAGAGTAAAACGATGCAAGAATCATAAAACGCATAGTTCAACTTTGGGTGCCAATTAGTTGTTTTGCCTGCTTTCCAAACTCCTGAAACCATTCCCTTCCAAGCCGTCTTAAATTATCTATATTGCCCCGGCTGCAATCGTCCATATCATCATTGGCATATTCCAGCCTGGAATTGACCCTTACATAGTTGTCACCAAGTATTGTCTTAATCTGATAAGCAACAATGGATTCATCCATCACCAGTCCAAGAAGATCATGAGTAATCCATTCTACACCTCCATAATCTCTTGACTCCTTGCCGTCAATTTTACGAGTATTACTGCCAGTTCCCACTGATAGTATTTTCAGCTCGCTATCAGGCCACATCTGTTTGGCTTCTGCATAAGCGCACATTGTCGGATTATTCGCAATCACTCCGCCATCAATCATCCATCTTTTGTTTACTTTAACCGTTGGGAAATACAGAGGAGCCGCACTGCTTGCATCTACGGCATCCAGAGCGGATATCTTTTCCTTTGCTGTTGATTTAAGTACCGCTGATCTTCTGGCTTCAAGATCGTATGCTACGACTAGGGTCGGTTTTTTTGCGCTGTTTAGTGTTTTGTCCCCGAAATATTTTTTAAGCACACTTCTCTTGCCTTTTCCATCATATTTAGGTTGGTTTTGTGCAAGTCCGAGACGTCGATCCCAGTAAGATTTCTCCATTATAGTGTTTGCATTCTCGTAACCATATAGACCAGAGAGACTATCAGCGTTCATCTGTAAGACACCTATTGCAGCAGCAATAATCCCACCCGTTGATGTACCCACAAACATGTCAAATGTTTCATGGATTGGTTTGTCCATTTTGGATTCCAGTTGTTTTAAAAACTCAGCTGCCGCAGCGCCACGAATGCCTCCACCATCTACTGAAAGAATTAACTTTACCATCTTTAAAGTTCTCCTCCTTGTTTTTGTTCTGTTTTTCATCCTGAAACATACGTTTCAAAGGCGCATCCAGTTCTTAGTTAGACTCTGTGTCCATAAATTCAGTCTCTCTACCTGTAATTTCGGCAGTCCTTAAGCCGGAATCCAGTTTTTTCAATGAGTTCTGGATACCATATTAAAGACTTCAGACATGACAAAAATAAAAAAAGGCAACTTATGGACAGACTCTGATTACAGTACTATTATACTAGGTTAGCTGTCGATTAAAAAATTCTACACTGATTGCCGCCTAACCATTTCGATACTTTTTAGAATTTTCGAACATGCTGCTCACATGCTCGTGCTTCAACAGAGCACAAAGATACCTCAATTTGGGTAATATTCTGATATAATAATCTGATGAACAACTCTTATAAAGGACTTAAAATTATCCCACTTGGCGGCGTAGGAGAGATCGGTCTGAACATGACCGTATTCGAATACGGTGAAGATATAATCGTTGTAGATGCCGGGCTTATGTTTCCAGAGGAAGATATGCACGGTGTGGACTACGTAATCGCCGATACTACTTACTTACAGGAGAGAAAAGAAAATATTCGTGCAATCCTGCTTACCCATGGGCACGAGGATCATATCGGCGCGCTGCCTTACCTTCTTCGGGACATACATGTTCCTATCTACGGAACCGCCCTTACCATAGGACTTGTGACTTCTAAGCTTCGAGAGCACAATCTGCCCGAGGAGCCTGAACTAGTGGTCATCAAGCCACGAGACAGGGTGGACCTAGGATGCTTTACCGTAGAATTTATTCGAGTAACACATAGTATTGTAGACGGTGTCGGTCTTGGCATCGAGACTCCACTTGGCAGAGTAGTGCATACAGGAGATTTCAAGCTTGATCCCACGCCGGTGGACGGCGAGCTTATGGATTTCCATAAATTCACCGAATACGGAGAAAAGGGCACGCTGGTTCTGCTTTCTGACAGCACAAATGCTGAAAAGGGAGGATTTACATTTTCAGAAAAAGAAGTCAGGCGAGGCCTTGATAATATATTCGCCTCTGCCAGGGGCAGAATAATCGTGGCGACCTTTGCTTCAAACATACACCGAGTTCAACAAGTGGTGGATGCTGCGGTTATGGTGGGTAGAAAGGTAGCGCTCTCAGGCCGAAGCATGGTGAATAATGCGCAGATCGCCATGGATCTTGGCTACTTAAAGGTTCCCGGCAACACGTGGCTAAAATTAAATGAAATCAAAAATCTGGATGACAACAAAGTTGTGCTTATTACCACAGGCAGTCAGGGAGAGCCGATGTCGGCTCTGTCGCGCATGGCTGTTGAGGAACACAAACAGATTAAGATTAAAACGGGTGATGTTGTCGTGCTTTCATCCAAGGTTATTCCCGGCAATGAACGAGCGATAGGAAGAGTGATAAATCACCTATTTAAAAGAGGAGCTATTGTTCATTACGAGAAAGTCTCGGACATTCATGTATCCGGTCATGCTTCAAAGGAAGAGCTAAAGTTGATGTTAAACATGGTTCGCCCGAAGTTTTTTATTCCCATTCATGGGGAATACCGGCATCTGGTGTATCACTCTATACTTGCCGGAAAGAGCAATGTGCCTGAAGGCAACATATTCATACTGCAAGACGGTGAACCGGTGGAGTTTTTAGAGGACGGAACGGCCAGACGTGGAGTAAAAGTAACGGCAGGCCGGGTGTTTGTCGATGGAAAAGGAGTGGGCGATGTAGGCGATGTAGTTCTTCGCGATCGTCGGAGACTCGCTAAGGACGGCGTGATAATAATCCTTTTGAATATCGAAAAAGAGAGCGGAAAGATTATATCCGGCCCGGACATTGTTTCAAGGGGTTTTGTCTATGAAGACAACTCACACGAACTGCTGGATGCAGCCAAAACCGAGATAGAGTATGCCCTCATGGAGATGGATCAGGAAGTCAAAAATGATATATTAATGGTAGAAACAAAGCTTAGACGTGTTTTAAAAAAGTTTATCTATAAGAAGATTGAACGTACGCCTATGATACTTCCGATCATAATGGAGATGTAGAAACTTGTTTGAGGCGATAGTACTAGGCGTAATTCAGGGGCTTACCGAATTTATTCCTGTAAGCAGCACTGCTCATCTGGTTATCCTACCAGAGCTGTTTAAATGGTCAGGCGTGTTGAACTCGCTCGCCTTTGATGTTGCACTCCACTTTGGAACAACCTTGGCACTGATATCCTTCTTCTGGCGTGATTGGATGGAGATTATAACACGCAACCGTAAGATGCTCTGGTTCATAATTGCAGCAACTATTCCGGTAGGAATTGTAGGGTTAACACTCAGAACAAAAATTGAAGAATCCCTGAGATCAATGGAGGTGATAGCTGCAATGCTGGTTGTTTTCGGGATTGTCATGCTTGTTGCCGAGAAGGCTTCCGCCAAAAAAAGTCTTAATAATTTAGAAAACCTTAAAAATCTTAAAAAAATGAATCTGCGTGACGCTCTTATTGTAGGGACAGCTCAGGTAATAGCCCTTATTCCCGGTGTATCTCGCTCAGGTGTGACAATAAGCGCCGGACTCTTTGCCGGTTACCGCCGGGAGGATGCCGCCAGATTTTCATTTCTGCTCTCAACGCCTGCTATTGTCGGGGCAACTCTTCTTGAGAGTCGGAAGATTTTCCACGGCTTTGACGCTGATCCATCGCTGTTTGCCGCCGGTTTTGTGGCTGCCCTTGTTTCAGGCTACATGGCTCTTGAATTCCTCATGAAATTCCTTCAAAAACATCCTGTAACTGTTTTTGTTTATTATCGATTTATTCTTGCGACCGGCATTATACTAGTTTTATGTCTGAGAGGTTGAAAGGTGAAATTCTGGCTGTCGTTTCCTCCCTGGCAGGAGTTTTCATATTGGTCAGCCTTATCAGTCACAACCCCTGGGATCCTTCTCTTTTCACCGAAAGAGGGG
>CAYWZR010000207.1:0-4221 GCA_964462885.1 uncultured Nitrospirota bacterium | reverse complement strand
CCTCTCTATCGGAGGTCTTACAATGGGAGCCGACCCGATAGCAGATGCTGTGGCCATGGCATCTTTTAAAAGACAACCGGCTGTTGAAGCGTTTGTTATTCGCAAAGAGCCGAAGCAGCACGGCATGAAGCTTCAGCTTGAGGGATATGTGAAACCAGGCAATACTGCAGTAATTATAGACGATGTGGTTACAACCGGAGCCTCAACGATCAAGGCCATAGAGATTGCCGAGGAGTTTGGTGTAGAGATTCTGGCTGTAATTGTGCTTGTAAACCGCTGTGAACAAAACGGCATGGAGAATATTAACCAACGGGGTTATCCCGTGTACTCGATACTCGATATTGAAGATTTTCTCAGACAGGAGTAAGAGGAAAGACTCCTTTGCCTTCCGTCTCTTTTTGACACAATAATACTTTTTTAATATTTTTAGAAGACGACCTGACACTATAATACGTCATAATACATCTTGTGAATTTTACCTCCAGAATTCGCCGTACTGATTATATTGTAATAGGCAGCGGTGTTGCCGGTCTTCGGGCGGCCATTGAACTCGCAAGGTTCGGGCGAGTTTTGGTTGTAACCAAAGACAAGCCTTCAGAGTCAAGCACCGAGTACGCACAAGGTGGTGTTGCAGTCGCCATGAGCGACGATGACGAAGTCAGAATCCATTACAGTGACACGTTGCGCGCGGGTGATGGTCTCTGCCGTAGCGAGGCTGTGCAAACTCTTGTCGGAGAAGGGCCAGACCGGATAACCGAGCTTATAGATTGGGGTACTCAGTTTGACAAAAAAGGTATCTCGCTCGCTTTTACTCAGGAAGCGGCCCATTCCAGAAGACGCATTTTGAGTGCAAAGGGAGATTCCACGGGCAAGGAAATAGAGAGGTCTCTTCTTCGCAAAGTCAGAAGTTTTAAAAACGTAACACGCTATTCTCATTCCTGCACGGTAGACCTGATAGTTGAAAACAACATTTGTACAGGAGTGCTGCTTGTTCGTGGAGATGAGCTTATTGCCTGCTATGCCCGTGCTGTGGTTCTATCCACAGGCGGGGCGGGGCGGCTCTTTTCGCGTACAACTAATCCACCTGTTGCTACCAGTGACGGCATTGCCATGGGTTACAGGGCAGGAGCAATGGTGGAAGACATGGAATTTGTCCAGTTTCACCCTACGAGCCTTTTTGTTCCTGGCGCTCCTCAGTTTCTCCTAAGCGAGGCGATGCGGGGAGAAGGAGCAGTTCTTAAAAACCGCAGCGGAAAACGGTTCATGGGCAGGTATCACCCTGACGCTGAACTGGCGCCGCGAGACGTGGTCTGCAGAGCGATACTTTCCGAGATGGTTCGTACAAGAACTAAATACGTTCATCTTGACCTCACACATATGAAACCGGCTTATATCAAAAAAAGATTTCCGAGAATTTACACCACATGTCTAAGCTTTGACATTGACATCACAAAGGAACCTATTCCGGTTTCTCCTGCGGCACATTACATCATGGGTGGTATAAAGACAAACATAAATGGTGAATCCAGCTTAAAAGGTCTTTTCGCGGCTGGCGAGGTAGCTTGTACAGGGATACACGGAGCAAATCGTCTAGCATCAAACAGCTTGCTTGAAGGGCTGGTTTTTGGTGCTCGAGCTGGTCAGGAAGCGGCACGATACGCCGAAGGTGTCAGTTTGCCTAAAAAGCTTAAACGGGTTACATATCCGGATACGTATGAAATCACAGAGGAGAAGATCGAGAAAATACAAAGCAGCTTGCGGCAGATCATGTGGCAAAAGGTGGGTATCATCAGATGTGAAAAATCACTTCTACAGGCGCAGCAGAAACTAGCGGCATGGAAGCACTTACTTAGTGCTCCGCTTTTTACAAGACGTGAACTGGAACTTAAGAACATGCTTACAACTGCTCATCTGATCATGACCTCAGCGCTTCTGAGACAGAACAGCGTGGGAGCGCATTACCGTTCTGATTTCAAGGAAAAAAGTAAAGGATGGCGCCGCCATATTCGAATTAAGAAGTAGAAATTAAGAATTGTGAATAGTGAATTAGGAATAGTGAATGGTGAAGAGTGAAAGGTTTTGTATTTCACAATTCTTAATTCACTATTCACTATTCTTAATTCACTATTTATCTTTCAGGCTTTAGCTTGTTTATCTGGCGAAGAGCTTCCTGCCTTGCCTTGGCCGAAGGATTTTTTAAGTCCAGAATCTGAAGAAAATACTGGTAAGCCGCACCAACCTCTCCCTTGCCGTAGAGCAGTGACAGGCCTGCTCCAAGATAAGCCCAATCCAGGTATGGGCCGGCAGGATAATCGGCTATATAGTGTCTAAAGAGTGAGAGTGAATTATCGTACCTGCGCTGTTTGAGCAGAAAGTCGCCGATACGCATAATATCATCTGGAGCAACCAGCATTCTTTCGGGTGTTGAGATAAGTGCCAGGTAGTCAGTTGCAGCTTGTGCCATATTACCTTTTGCTATAGCCTCGGTGATACGTTCATGCGTCACCATTTTTCGCCCTTCGCTTTTCGTCCTTTGTTCCTCGCCTGGACCCTTACCATGCTCGAATTCTGCTTTGTTAAGAAAACCTGGAAAACGATCAAGACCGTAGGCAACGGCAAGTCCGGCAAAAAAACCACCCAGATGGGCTCCGTAAGCCACACCCCCACCTTGTTGCTTACTTAAAATAAATGGTAAGAGATTTTCTATAACAAGATAGAACCCGAGAACCAACCTGGCCGGAACCAGAATTACATTCATGAAAAACGGAAAGAGCAGAAACAACATTTTAACTTTGTTTTTGGGAAACCATATGTAATAAAACCCTAAAACTCCCGAAATGGCCCCTGAAGCTCCTATCATAGGAGTTTTAGAATGAGGAGCAAAAAAAGCGTAAAAGAGGGTAGCCGCAATGCCAGCAGCCAGGTAGGCAAAGAGGTAACGTAAAGAACCCAGCCTGTGTTCTACATTGTCGCCGTATATCCAGAGAAAAAGCATATTCCCTGCAAGGTGCATCCAGCCGCCGTGAAGAAACATAGAAAACATAAGTGATACTAGACCTGGATCAGCCGATTTGAATGCAGACTTGAACAAAAATACGTCATATGCGTTAACATGCGGCAGAATACTTCTAATGGAATGTCCGTTGAATTGGGGAATAGAGCGTATGTATTCTATAAAAGCCGGATCTCCCGGATTAGCAGGCGACATAGACAACGGGAGTGTTAGCATGAAGAAAACGGCAACGTTAACCGCAATCAAAACGTAGTTTACAACAGGCTTTATGTCTGGATTGGGAGTATCACCAATCGGAATAATCAAGTTGTGGAATCTCCTGCCACACACAGAATCATTAGTAACTGGGGCATTAAATCTACTTGCATGGTAAAAAATAAGTATATTATATTAGTGTCATTATTATATAATTTAGGCAATGAGAAATGCTGTTTAAAGCGTTCAGAAAACAACCGGATACTGCAATTAGAAAAATATTATTAAAAAAGTATGGAAAAAGTAATATTCGAAGTCGGTTTACCGCTTTCGCTAGAAATACCTAAAGATAAAAATTCTGTACGAGTGCCTGTAGTCGGCTGGGAACAAAACCAGTATTTTATTGCAAAACTTCCCTCTACCAGGCAAAAAACGATTAAACTAAAAAGCAAAGACACATGTCTTATCAGGTTTCTCAAAGATGACACTGCCTTTGGTTTCAAAACCGAAGTTATATCTATACAGTTTTATCCCGTTTCACTGGTGTTTTTCAAGTATCCAGAAGAAATCGAGACTGCGGCATTCCGGGTATGTAAGAGACATAAAACCAATATACCGGCAAAGTTGCTAGATGCCAAACAGCTTACCATTACCCAGGTAATAATTGAAGACATAAGTGAAAAAGGATGTTTACTTAAGGTATTAGCGGAGGAGAATGTCTCTTTTGAGGCAGACGTTACTCATCATCTGACGTTAAAAATTCTTGAAACAACTCTTGAAAATATCAACTGTCTGATAAAAAATCAGCATATACGAAATAATCACCAAATGCTCGGAGTGGAATTCTGTAGCACACCCGACAAACAATTAACAATACTTAAATCCTTTATCTGTCTGTTCGAAAAAAAACAGGATATATAAACCTGATTCAAACCTAACCTAATCAGGGCAGGCACAAGGGCCTGCCCTGATTAACTTATTTTACGGCATCCACGTCAACAAATGGCATGGCT
>CAYWZR010000206.1:0-4223 GCA_964462885.1 uncultured Nitrospirota bacterium | reverse complement strand
TCTGATCCAGTCACGATTGCTGGTGCACTGAACCCTAACCTGGCGGTGAACATCCGCGGAGATGTGGCTTTTTCCTTCCAACAGCTAGTGGGCACCGGAGCCACACAGACTTGGCAAACCCATTTCCAGCAATCTACCAATGGGGGTACCACCTGGAACGACTTCATTCTGTCAAACGCCCCCAGCAATACTCCCGCGCGAGTGTTTGGCCCTTACATCGGGGACTACACAGGGCTGACCGCTGTCGGCAAGAACTTTTATGGGGTGTTCTCTGCCAACAATGCTCCGAACAACGCAAACTTTCCCCAAGGGGTGACCTATCAGCGCAACGCAAATTTCACCACTAACACGTTGCTCAATGCCGCCGGAACGATGTCGGTTGCTGTGTCGATTGATCCGTTCTTCTTCCATGTGCAGAATCAGGACGACGATGACGACTTCTACGTCCGCGACTGGACCGACAGCGCCACAGTCAACGACACTGGGATCGAGCCCTCTACCAATCCATGGTTTTTCGGAACGAGCGACGTGTGGAACCGCCGTTCTAATGCCCCGGGTGGCTTCGACACCAGCGACCGCCCGCGCAGCCAGGATCCACAGGAGACTGCCAGCGGCACTAACTACGCCTTTGCGCGGGTGCATCGCAAAGACACTGGCAGTGCGCAGACCGTCTCCCTGCACTTTATGAAATCGGAGTTGGGAACCGGGAGCAACTATCAGGCTGCTGGCACAGTGGCGGACCCTACACTGACTTTTGGGGCCACTGATCAACAGCAGACAATGGCGTCTGGCTATCCGTGGGAGTTGCTCACCACAGGCTCTACTCACACCTGTATCGCGGTTGAGATCAGCACACCGGGAGATCCGGTAGTGGCTCCTGGGTTGACCGGTCGCGCACCAGGCTGGCCCAACCCCGATCTGATGGTGATCTATGACAATAACAAGGCACAGCGAAACATGGGGGTCTATACCGGCTCGGGGGACAGCGGAGCCATCAGCTACTATGCAGTTATCCACAACGCAGCCACATGGGTCCGAGACATGGTGTTGGAATTCGATCCGCGGATCATTGGTCGGACAAAGTTGCAGGTCATCGGAGATGCCGAGACCAACAAGCTGGAAAAATCGCGGCTGATTTTGACCCGGATGAAACCGGGGGAAAATCGTTGGGTGTCGTGGCTTGTACCCATGCGAAGCAACGCCAAAAACGGTGAACGGGCAAGAATCACCATTACCGAGACCCTGCGGGGATTACCGCTCAACGGGTTTACCCTTGAGTCGATCCGAGTGCCGCTGCCGATCGCGGCCCGTGAAGCCCTGGTGCTATTTGCGAGAAACCTGGGGCGACTCGGCCACCTGTTTAAAGACAATAAGGCCATTGAAGCGAGCAAGGAGCTGGCCGAATACGCGGACAAAAAGTCTGTCGAGGGTAAGCGCTTCATCGCTGAATTCGAGCAGTACTTTTCGCTCTATCGTCAGGGGCTTGAAAAAAGCCTGGAGTTGGCCAAGGCCGATCCGTTCAACATAGGTTCTGGGATTGAGGAGGTCAGCAATAAGCTAAGGGGCAAAGATCCGGCAAAGGTTTTCCCAGCAGTGTCTAACTTGAACCACGGGGCCGACGCTTTTCTTACATATCTTGACAAGCAGCGGGGGGACGTGGCCGACCTCGCGCAAAACATGAGAATTCTGCTTCGGCTCCTCCGGGAGGACCGACGGGTGGACGAGTTGACCTTCGTCAAGAATTTGATCGAACAAACCACCGAATTCGAACAAGCGTACAGTCATCGCAAAGCTGGCGTGAAAGACTATCTAGCAGTCGTTCGCCAATCCTTGGCAAATCTTAAGGAGATCGACCTAAAGCTCCGACTCAAGCAAGGCAATACGATCAGTGCCATGCAGCACAGTGGCGACAACCCCCAAGCCCTGCAAAAAGCCCATCGGGATTTCCTTATTAGCTGGATGGATTCACTGTAGTACGTGCAAGTGGTCCACTACAAGTAAAGGCGAATTATAATTCGCCTTTACTTGTAGTTTTGGTATGTTTCGTTGCGTTTTAAAAACTATCGGAATGGCAGATAGAAACAATAAGTTTATAAATAATAAATAGCTTTTAATACTCAATCATCTGGCAGAAAAGAATTGTCATGATTATGGCATGCTGTACAATCTTCTCTGTCATAATGACCTATGTAATTTCCTGCTCCATCCCGGTCTAGTGGAGCTCTTCCATCAAACTGATGATGATCTGTCTGGGAGTGGCAGGTTTCGCAGATATTTTCATTATACGGAGGTCCATCCGCAAAGGAACCGTTCTCTGTTTTACTGGTAAATGTAACTATGCTTTCCCGGACAATACTTTGGGATATGATCTCTCTGATTTTTTTGCGGTTGTTGCCTACTTCAAACATGGGATTGTGGCAGTCCACGCATTCAGTTGAATAGTTGTATTTTCCGGATCCGCTTTCTGCGCTTGAGTGAGGCTTTCTTGTTCCATGGCACTTCATGCATTCTTTGCTGGGAATGAATTCGGAATATTGTATGTTTTTGTTTGTATCGCTCAGGTGGCAGAAATTACAGTTTGCAGCAAAAAAATCGGTGTTATGCGGTGGTTGCGGTATTACTCCTGCCGGTGAAAATCCTGCGGAATGTAGGTGGCATTCTGTGCACTTTTTGCCATCATTATGAGACTGATCGCCCGGGGCTGTACCGTCGTTTTGGTGATGGTTGGTTCGGGTATGGCAGGTTTCACATATGTTCTCATTATAAGGAGGACCATCTGCAAACGAACCAGGGCCTTCACCAGCCGTAAATTCAACATAGCTTTCGTTATGTTTGCCGGTGGCCTGATTATCGAAGCAGATATACTCCTTAATAAGCTTGCCGTATGATGTGCCGTATTTACGGTTCTGCTCCTGTTGATGAGGGTTGTGACAAGTGACACAGTGCATGTCCCAGTCTCCATATTTAGTTCCCAATGTTAACGAGGAGTGAACCTTTACATTTGGAGCAGACCCGAATCCATAGGGAAAGGGATCTGGATACTTTGACTTAAGCACTCCGTTTAAAGGATCAGAGGTATCAGCCGGATCTGCATGGCAGCGCTGGCACTGGTAGTTTCCGCCCGGAACCGCATTGCCCTCTGCATCTTTGTAATGGCATTTGCCGCAGCGCAGCTCTGTATTATCAGGGTGCAGCGATTCGTCATGGTTTAGCAGGTCGGCCAGGTGTGGCGGATCTTTGGGTGTTGTTTTTGTCCCACAGGTTGGCGGGCCGCAGTCGGCAATATCATTCTCGTCTACACGGCTGTCGCAGTCATTATCAATACCGTCGTCACAGACCTCCCTAGCTTCGGGATATCTTGAGGGATCGTTATCGTCGCAGTCTCCAGCGCACGATGCAACACCGTCACCGTCAGCGTCTATGTCAGTGGATGATCTGGCTCCGTCGCAGTTTGAATCCTTGCCGTCACAGATTTCAATAGCGCCAGGGTAGACACTTGAGTCGTTATCATCACAGTCAATAGGACCGCATGCCCCTCCTGAAGTAGCATAGCCATCTCCGTCCACGTCTGTTTCCACGCAGGTAAGACAATTTGGCGCTGTTGCACAGGAGGAATAATCCGCACAATCGCTCAGTCCGTCGCAGTTGTTGTCTATACCGTCATTGCAGAGTTCGGTCGCACCTGCATAGATTGTGGAGTTGGTATCATCACAATCATCACCGCCGCAAATCGTGAGTGAATGTCCGTCACCGTCGGCATCCGGACAGATACATCCGGCCTCGTCAGTGCTGCCGTCGCAGTTGTTGTCTTTATTGTCTCCGCAGATTTCAATATTGCCAGGGTATATTGATGCATCAATATTATTGCAGTCTGGCGGGCTGTCGCAGAGTTTTACTCCATCGCCGTCCAGATCCCTTTCATTATAGGGCAGGATACCGTTACAGTCGTCATCTATTTTATTACAGATCTCAGTTGCGCCTGGATATCTTGACGGATCGTTATCATCACAATCGCCGGCGCACCATGCAAAACCGTCACCATCAGCATCAACGTCAACAAATGATTTGTATCCATCACAGTTTGAGTCCTTGCCGTCGCAGATCTCGGCTGCGCCTGGGTGTATTTTAACGTCCTGATCATCACAGTCGGTTTGGCTTCCATTTAAACAACTTATATCTCCGGGATTGCCGTAGCCGTCTTGGTCGATGTCAATACACTGTGC
>CAYWZR010000205.1:0-4246 GCA_964462885.1 uncultured Nitrospirota bacterium | reverse complement strand
GAAGGAGATCAAGTCGCTGTTAGATGAAGCAGGGCTGCCCAGAAAAGGCCAGATCACGCTTCGCGACGGACGTAGCGGCGAGCCGTTTGATCGCCCTACTACTGTTGGTTGTACCTATATTTTAAAGCTACATCATCTTGTGGATGACAAACTGCATGCCCGTTCTATAGGTCCATATTCTCTTGTGACACAGCAGCCGCTGGGTGGTAAGGCTCAATTTGGCGGGCAGCGTCTTGGTGAGATGGAGGTCTGGGCGCTTGAGGCTTATGGTGCTGCTCATATTCTTCAGGAGTTCCTTACCGTAAAAAGCGATGACATTGCAGGTCGGTCCAAGATGTATGAGGCCATAGTAAAGGGCGAGGTTCATCTCGAGCCCGGAATTCCGGAGTCATTCCACGTGCTTATAAAAGAGCTTCAAAGTCTCTGCCTGGATGTGGAGTTGATTGAATCCAACAAGAAGTAAAGGAGAGTGACCTTGGCTGGCGATATATATTCATTATTTGAGAAACCAAAAAGTCTAACTGATTTTAAAGGCATAAAGATTAATCTCTGTTCTCCGGCGAAGATTCGAGCTATGAGTCACGGTGAGGTGAAAAAGCCCGAGACTATAAACTACAGAACCTTCAAGCCGGAGCGGGATGGACTGTTCTGCGCCAAGATTTTCGGTCCGGTAAAAGACTGGGAATGCTTATGTGGAAAATACAAGCGTATGAAGCACCGCGGGGTGGTCTGTGATAAATGCGGTGTAGAAGTTATTCGCTCGAATGTGCGTCGTGAGCGTCTTGCGCATATAGAGTTAGCCTCACCGGTGGCCCATATCTGGTTTTTAAAAGGGGTTCCAAGTCGTATCGGCACCCTGCTGGATATGACAATGAGCCATCTGGAGAAGGTTCTATATTTCGAAAACTTTCTTGTGGTGGATCCGGGTGATACTCCTCTTAAAGAAAGGGAGCTTCTGACAGATGAAAAATACAGGGAGGCTCTTCAAACCTATGGCGATCATTTCAAGGCTGGTATGGGCGCTGACGCAGTGCGTGAACTTCTGCGCAAGGTGGACTGCGGAAAACTCGCAGTCGAACTTAGAGAAGACATGCATAAGGCCACCTCTATGGGTGCGAAGCGGAAACTTGCCAAACGTTTGAAGGTTGTAGATGCTTTCAAACATTCGGGAAATAAACCTGAATGGATGATTATGGATGTGATTCCGGTTCTTCCTCCTGATTTACGTCCGCTTGTTCCTCTGGAGGGAGGGCGTTTTGCCACATCTGACTTAAACGATCTTTACAGACGTGTTATTAACAGAAATAACCGTTTAAAGAGATTGATGGACCTTAAGGCTCCGAGTGTCATAATACGGAACGAAAAACGTATGTTGCAGGAGTCTGTGGACAGCTTGTTTGACAATGGCAGGCGGACCAAGGTGTTAAAGGCTGCCACAAAAAGGTCATTGAAATCTCTTTCCGATATGATCAAAGGAAAGCAGGGCCGGTTCCGGCAGAACCTGCTTGGAAAGCGTGTCGATTATTCTGGACGATCGGTTGTTGTGGTAGGCCCTGAGCTTAAACTACACCAGTGCGGTCTTCCTAAAAAGATGGCTTTGGAACTCTTCAAACCATTTGTTTACAACGTACTCGAAGAAAAGGGTTTTGCCACCACGATCAAGGCTGCCAAGCGCATAGTGGAAAAAGAGGAATCCGAGGTTTGGGACGCTCTGGATGAAGTGATAGCTGACCATCCGGTGCTTCTTAACAGAGCTCCTACTCTTCACCGGCTTGGTATCCAGGCATTTGACCCTGTTTTGGTTGAAGGCAAAGCTATCCGGCTTCATCCGTTGGTATGTACTGCTTTTAATGCCGACTTTGATGGTGACCAAATGGCTGTGCATGTACCGTTGTCAGTCGAGGCGCAGATTGAGGCAAGAGTTCTAATGATGTCGGTAGGTAATATTCTCTCGCCAGCCAATGGGCGTCCTATTGATGTCCCTACACAAGACATGGTACTTGGGATCTACTATCTTACAAAGGAAAAAAAGGGCTGCAAGGGTGAGGGTATGATATTTTCAGGCCCCACCGAGGCGAGGATTGCCCATGAAACCGGAGAAGCTGATTTGCAGGCCGCAGTACAGGTGCGAGTAAATGGGCAGCGCGTTCAGAGTACAGTGGGACGCATAATTTTCGGTGAAGTGCTTCCGCCGGAAATTCCATTTGAAACAGTTAACAAGCTCATGAATAAAAAAGAGCTTGCAAAACTTGTAGACGTCTGTTACAGGGAGGCTGGACCGCGGGCCACTGTTAATTTACTAGACAATATAGAACGGGCTGGATTTAAGTATGCTACGCGTTCAGGAGTCTCCATCTGCATTGATGATATGCATGTTCCCAAGAGTAAATCAAGGCTGATAAAGGAAGCTGAAGGCGAGGTTCAGGAGGTCACAAATCAATACAGCGATGGTCTTATAACTAATGGTGAGCGCTACAACAAGATTGTTGATATCTGGGCGAAAGTAACTGAAGCTGTGGCCGAGGAGATGATGCTGAATCTAGGCGCTGAAGGCCAGGAAGAGATGAACTTGAGCAAAGAAGAGCTTCTGGAAAGACGTGAGTTCAACAGCATATTCATGATGGCGGACTCGGGTGCAAGGGGATCGGCAGCTCAGATAAGGCAGCTAGCCGGTATGAGGGGTCTTATGGCTAAGCCTTCAGGCGAGATCATAGAAACTCCGATTACTGCAAACTTCCGCGAGGGTCTATCTACACTTCAGTATTTCATATCAACCCACGGTGCACGTAAAGGTCTGGCCGACACAGCGCTTAAGACTGCTAACTCCGGTTATCTCACCCGTAGGCTTGTGGATGTTGCGCAGGATATGATTATCAGCGAGGAAGACTGCAAGACCAAGGAAGGTATTGAGGTGATTGCGCTTATTGAAGGCGGCGAAATTGTGGAGCCTCTTGAAGACCGTCTTTACGGACGGGTTACCTTGACAGATATCAAGGATCCTGTTACCGACGAGGTTATTGTTAAAAAGAACACATTATTAGATGATGCTATTGCTCACAAGGTAGTTGAGGCTGGAGTGGAAAAGGTTAAAATCCGCTCTGTTCTTACATGCCGATCCAGAAGGGGTACATGCATCAAATGTTACGGCAGGGACATGGCCAAGGGTGGTACTGTTGGAATTGGAGAGGCTGTCGGTATTATAGCCGCCCAGTCCATCGGTGAACCTGGTACGCAGCTTACCATGAGAACCTTCCACATAGGAGGGACAGCATCCAAGGTTGTAGCGCAGACTGCTCTTGAGTCGAAGCATAACGGGCATGTTCAGTTTATAGATCTTCAGACAGTCAGGGACCGTGACGGTGTACTTGTGGCGATGAACAGGCACGGCAGTATTGCTGTTGTGGATGCTAAGGGCCGCGAGAAAGAAAAATATGCTGTTGTTTACGGCGCCAGGCTCAAGGTCGAAGAGGGAGATAAAGTGAAGGTGGGCCAGAGGCTGGTGGAGTGGGATCCATATTCCATTCCTATCATTGCTGAGGCTGCCGGACGTATCGCTCTTGGCGACATTGTTGATGGTGTTACGGTTAAGGAAGAGACAGACGAACTTACCGGTTTGGTCAGAAAACTGGTTATCGAATATCCAGCTGACAGACAGCCACGGATTTCGCTGAAAGATGAGCATGGCAAGACGACATTAAAGCTTTCCGGCACTAAACAGCCGGCCCGTTACATGTTGCCTGCTGGTTCGCATCTGTTGGTGGACCGGGGAGCTCATGTTCTTCCAGGCGATATTCTTGCAAAGATACCAAGGGAAACCACAAAGACAAAAGACATAACCGGCGGTCTTCCAAGGGTTGCCGAGCTGTTTGAGGCACGCAAACCAAAGGATGCGGCTGTAATTAGTGAGATCGACGGAATTGTCGAGGTTGGTGGTTTTGTAAAAGGTCAGCGTAAGGTGAGTGTAAGGGGTGGTAATGATATTCGCGAGTATTTGATTCCAAAGGGCAAGCATCTTGCTATTCAGCATGATGATTGGGTAAGAGCAGGCGAGCCTTTGATGGATGGCGCTGTCAATCCTCATAGTGTACTTGATATTTTAGGACCCCAGGAATTACAGAAATATATCGTGAACGAAGTGCAGAAGGTGTACAGACTCCAGGGTGTTACGATAAACGATAAGCATATAGAGGTCATCGTCAGGCAGATGATGCGTAAAGTTCGTGTTGACGATCCAGGCAGCACGATG
>CAYWZR010000204.1:0-4314 GCA_964462885.1 uncultured Nitrospirota bacterium | reverse complement strand
TCAGTTGGTAGAGTGTCAGCTTCCCAAGCTGAAGGTCGCGGGTTCGAGTCCCGCTGCCCGCTCCATAACTTTAATGATATATTTATAATTAAGAATTTATAAAAAGAATAAAAACGGAGGCAAATAATATGCATGCGATTGTTAAAACATCAGGAAAACAGTATCAGGTCAGCCCTGGTGCAATTATAAAGGTTGATTCAATAGAAGCCGAACTCGGAACATTGGTGACTCTGGATGAGGTTTTGATGATTTTCTCAGAGGATAAAACCGTGGTGGGAGCACCGTATGTATCCTCGGCCAAAGTAATTGCCGAAGTAAAGGGTCAGGGACTCGGTCCCAAGTTGCGGGTTCTAAAGAAGAAGCGGCGCAAAAACTACCGTAGAGTAATTGGTTGCAGACAAGCCTTCACATCTCTTGAGGTAAAAGAGATAGTTGTTTGATAAAAATTTTAGGTATAGTTTTATAGTTTAGATATAGTCAAATAACTGTTCGTATTTTTTGTTTCCGGCTCGACCGGATTAGGGTATGTCTCAAGATAAAGCATCCAACATAGCTCAAGCCCAGCGCTACGCTGCCAAAGGACAGATAGACAAGGCCATAAAAGAATGGGAGAAGGTTGTATCCCTTCATCCCAACGACGGCAATATACACAATACCATCGGCGATCTTTTGTTAAGAAAGAACGAAATGGAAAATGCTATCGAATGCTTCTTCAAGGCCGCCGGTCTTTTTAAGAGTGAAGGTTTTGCCTTGAAAGCCATGGCGCTATATAAAAAGGTTCTGAACCTTGATCCTGAAAGAATTCAGGCGCTTGTACTTCTGGCAGAGATCAACGCAGAGCGCGGCTTAATAGGTAACTCCAACGAAAATTATCTTTCTGCCGCAGATCTGTATATAAAAAAAGGTTCTGTGGATAAAGCCGTGGAGCTTTACGAAAAGATAATGCTCCTGTCCCCTTCTAACTTCCTTCTATATATCAGGATAGCGGACTTGTACGCTAAAATTGGCCTGGCATCCGATGCTAAAAAGGTATATCTGCAAAGCGCTCAGGGTTTTCTGGAAAAGGGTGATCTAGCCAGAGCTGAGCGTCTTTATAACAAGATTGTGGAAGTAGATCCTTTCGACCCTGCGGGTTTTATAGGACTAAGCAAAATCCTGATCGACAAGGACCAGCTTCAAGAGGCCATGTCTGTGCTGAACCGGGCATCAGCCCGTATCCCTGACAATGTAGACATACTACTTGCAAAGGCCAGAGTGGCTTTTAAATCTGGACGTGCAGAAGAAGCACTAGAGTCAACTCGGGCTGTAATCCAGTTGGAACAATATAATCTGCCTGCCCAACGCCTTTTGGGTGAGATATGCCTGTCTATCAACAAACCTGATGAGGCATGGGAGCAGCTTCGCACTACTGTCGAGTCTATGGTATCCGAAGAACTGTACGAAGAATCTCTCGAACTTCTGGAACTTATGAATGGCATTAAGGA
This sequence comes from uncultured Nitrospirota bacterium, assembly GCA_964462885.1. GTDB lineage: Bacteria > Nitrospirota > Thermodesulfovibrionia > SZUA-242 > SZUA-242 > JALUUO01. Next base: position 2,830 of record CAYWZR010000204.1, on the reverse strand, counting down.
GTACCGTAGTGAAGTAATGCGGCGTCAGGCCACCATATACAGGCAGATCGGAAACATAGAGAGTTCGGTTGAAAGACTCAAATCTCTGGGATTTGTCCTGCTTGCAGATGGCGAAACAGATGATGCTCTAAAAATCTTCAGGGAAGCGCAGTCGTTAGCTCCAGAGGATCAGGAGATCGATGCCAAAATCAGAGATATTCAAGGAGAGCAACAGCCGCAGGAAGATGTAGTTGACGATCTTACGAATCAGCAACCAAACATATCTACTGAAGGCTATGACGTAAATACATTTCAGGATATTGATACTATGCTTGAAGTCGGCAGCAGTGACGAACCAGCCGATAGCAATATGTTTTCTGAAGAGTTGCACCTGCCTGATGAAGAAGGTATAGACCCTGTTCTTGATGCAGATCAGTCCTCTTCACCGGACTTCGAAGAGTTCGTGCAGATGTCAGATCTTAAGCAGAGTGAGGACGTTATTATTGAGGGGTGGGAAGCCTCTGAATCAAATACAAATGAAAAGTTTGAAGAGGATTGGGCTGAAGCAGAGTTCTATCTTCAGCAGGGCATGAAGGAAGAGGCGATTAGCGTATACCAAAGACTGGCAGCCATGTTTCCAGATCGGGTAGAGCCTGTTGAACGTCTTGCCGATTTGATGCCACCATCCAGGCCTGTGGATACTCCACCGCCGGAAAAAACCGGGAAAACAATAGATGCCGATAGTTTTTTTAAGGATCTAAATGCTATCTCCAACGACCCCGGAGAAGAAAGCGCTACTACAGAAGTCACCGGAAAGACAATAGATGCCAATAGTTTTTTCGAGGATTTAAGCACTGTATCTGACAACCCCCGGGAAGAAAGCACTGGCACAGACGAAGAATTGGCAAACATTTTTGACGCTTTTAAGAAGGGAGTTGAGGATGAAGTGGAGGAAAACGATTTCGAGACCCATTACAACCTTGGAATCGCGTACAAGGAGATGGAACTTCTTGATGATGCCATACGTGAGTTTAAGGTAGCCTCAAGTGTGCAGGGTGAATCCTTTCAAAGCAGCAGCATGCTTGCTATGTGTTACATGGAAAAGGGTCTTCACGAACAGGCAATTTCAGAGCAAAAAAAACTTCTGGATATGCTGGATGATACCGATGATCGATATCTGTCTGTTAAATATGACTTTGCTTCTGCTGTTGAAAAATCAGGCGATACCAGGGGCGCATTGAATATATTCATCGAAATTTATAATGCGAACCCTTCTTTTGAGGGCGTGACTGCCAAAATTAACCATCTAAAACAAGGGGGGGTATAGCATGGATAAAGATTCATTTATACCTTCACTATACGACTTACGGCCATTCAAACATATCGGGATTAAAGAAAAGGTCAGTCGCTAATTTTTTTATTGTTACAACCAGGCTGTAATTTGAAGAGTCGATCTCTATTCTGGATGGGAAAGCTTTCTGTTGACCAAATGTTATAGGATTTGAATACCGTATTTTAGTTACGCCGTTCTTTGAATAAACTTCCTGCCTGATAGGAAGAAGACTCCTTCGTTCCAACCAAACAGCTTGTTGTGATGTCTGCAATAGATACTCGTTTCCAAAAATCTCCAGGCTTGCCTCATTCATGGAGGTCCACCAGAAAACAGCTTGCAGCAGTAGAGGAAACGACTCACGGTACGTTTCTATCTCTTCAGGCGGCTTGCTCCTCACTTCTCCGCCTTTGTGTACAACATCAAAAATCGGTATCCCAAATTGATAAACCCGTAGACGGGCTTTATCCGGCATTTCCATATAAAGTACGGCAGACGCTCCATCAAGTACGAGTTTGCCAGCCACCTCAACATCGAGATTAATAACAGCTTTCAATTTGTTATGGGCTGACAACGACATAATTTCCGACCTGGTCAACTCCCTAGCCGGCGCCAAAACCAAGCCGGGTCGGGATAGCTGCGGGCCGGTACAGGAAAAAGATAGTATCAAACAGGTTACTGAAAGAATAGGCAGTAGTTGATAAATCCTGTAATTAGGCATGAATATCTACTATATAAGATGATTCCTTATTGAGAATAGAAAGTGATTCTTTTTTGCACAACTGCCGCATTTAAGAGTTCCTAACTTCTTCAAACGATTTTCGTTATGTTGTGCTAACTCAGTCAGGAATTTCCAAAAATTACTTTACTCCAGGCCCTGCTCCGCTAACTCCACTGCCTTCATCATGCCTTTGGCTTTATTTAGAGTTTCAACATATTCACTTTCAGGATCAGAGTCAGCCACTATGCCAGCGCCGGCCTGCACATATGCAACACCGTCTTTTACCAATATGGTACGTATGGTGATACACATATCCATGCTGCCTGAAAACCCGAAGTATCCGATAGATCCGGCATAAGGCCCCCGTCTGGAAGGTTCCAGCTCCTCGATTATCTCCATTGCCCTGACTTTTGGCGCACCACTTACCGTGCCAGCCGGAAAACATGCCTTTATAACATCGATTGCGTCCAACCCTTCTCTGAGTGAGCCTTCTACATTTGAGACCATATGCATTACGTGGGAATAACGTTCTATTGCCATAAGCTCTTCCGTCATTCGCACCGAGCCAACCTCTGCCACACGGCCCACATCGTTTCTGCCCAAATCCACCAGCATTATATGCTCGGCACACTCCTTGGGATCGGCTTTCATCTCTGCCTCGAGCATCTTGTCTTCCTGCTCGGTCTGTCCTCTTCCCCGGGTTCCGGCTATTGGGCGCAACTCCACCTTGTCAGCCCCCAAGCGAACCAGAATCTCTGGCGACGATCCAACAATTGTTACCTCACCGGTATTCATATACC
>CAYWZR010000203.1:0-4350 GCA_964462885.1 uncultured Nitrospirota bacterium | reverse complement strand
GGCAGGCACAGCATATTTCTCTGCCATGGCCTTCTTGAACATCTCCCTTGTGTTTACAAATCCGAGATCCTTGTAGCTTACAGCCATAGATACACCCTCCGATTAAGTAGATTATTCAACAGATTATATCACCTTTCAGCCGCTAGTCAACAAAAACGCTGAAACGCTGTCGAAAAGATAAGGAAGTTGGAAAAACATAGATTTAAAATATGGAAAGAGAGAAAATTAATAAGGCAATAAGGCCGACGCGGAAAGGCAAAAGGCAAAAAGCAAAAACCATTTGCCTTTCGCCTTTTGCCTATTGACTATCTTAAAGTCCAGCCGCTTTTTTCAACGTTTCGGCCTTGTCCGTCTTTTCCCACGTGAACTCAGGAAGTTCCCTTCCAAAATGGCCGTAAGCAGCTGTCTTCTTATATATCGGGCGTCTTAAATCAAGTGATTTAATAATGCCTCCGGGTGTCAATTCAAAATGATCTCGAATAAGACCGGATATGACATTAGCTTCTACCTTTCCGGTTCCAAAAGCATCTACATATATAGACACCGGCTCAGGCACGCCAATAGCATAAGCAAGTTGAACTTCTAATTTGTCGGCTATCCCTGCCGCCACCAGATTTTTGGCAATATAACGCGCCATGTAAGAGGCCGACCGATCTACCTTGGAAGGGTCCTTGCCGGAAAACGCACCGCCACCATGACTGCCAACACCACCATAACTGTCAACAATTATTTTCCTGCCTGTTAGCCCACAATCTCCCTGTGGACCTCCTATTACAAATCTGCCCGTTGGATTTATATGGTACTTCACTGTCTCCTCATCAAGAAGCTCAGGTGGAATAATCGGCTTGATAACCTTCTCTATGAGATCTTCCCGAATCTCCTTCAGCGTGATATCCGAACTATGCTGGGTCGAGATCACAATGGTATCCACCTTTACCGGCTTGCCGTCCTTGGTATACTCTATGGACACCTGCGTTTTGCCGTCTGGACGAAGATAATTCAAAACATCTTGTTTCCGTACATCTGCAAGCTTCATCGCCAACTTGTGAGCTAAACTGAGCGGCAGAGGCATAAGTTCCTTGGTTTCATTGCAAGCATAACCAAACATAAGTCCTTGGTCACCGGCACCGCCAGTATCAACGCCCATTGCAATATCTCCAGACTGCTTATCTATAGAGGTGATCACTGCACACGTCTCGTAATCAAAACCATACTTGGCCCTTGTGTACCCGATTTCCCGAATCGTCTCCCTTACCAAGCCCGGAATATCCACATAGGTATTGGTCGTAATCTCACCAGCAATAAAAACCATACCAGTTGTCACAAGCGTCTCACAGGCTACCCTGGAAAATGGATCCTCAGCCAACATGCTATCGAGTATTGAGTCGGAAATCTGGTCAGCTATCTTATCTGGATGCCCCTCGGTTACAGACTCTGACGTAAAAAGGTAATTTTCAGACATTCTTAATAGATACCTCCTGAATAAATTTTACAAATGCTTACAGCGCAGAAAATTACTACGCTAAAAGCGTGAGGCTAAACTATAATTGAACAAGCTTCAGGTACGGTTTGTCAAGAAAAATCAATTTAGTAGTTCATTATTTTTTGACATATTTTTTTGACAGAGGGAAGCCGGGTGTTCTACAATTTTTGACCGCACCTTAGCAAAACTTTAAATTTTCAGATTAAGGTTTGGTTGATGATCATGGATATCAAAAACTACGTATTGGAAAAAGCAGCCAAGGCCAAAGCAGCCTCCCGAATTATCGGAAGTATGAAGACCGATGCCAAGAATCTGGCACTCCGGAAAATGGCCGACGCTCTTGAGAAATCCAGTGAAAACCTCATCCGTGAAAACCTCAAAGACCTTGAAGCCGGAAGACAAGCTGGCCTAAGCAGCGCAATACTCGACCGGCTTGAACTAAACGAGCTACGGATCAAGCAGATGGCCCTGGGGCTTCGCGAAATAGCAGCCCTGCCTGATCCAGTGGGAGAGATCCTAAAAGTACAACAACGGCCAAACGGAATGTCGGTAGGCAGGATGCGAGTTCCGATCGGAGTGATAGGCTTTATCTTTGAATCCCGCCCGAATGTGACAGCAGACTCGGCAGCTCTATGCCTGAAGGCCGGAAACGCTGTAATACTTAAAGGCGGCTCTGAGGCTATTCATTCAAATAAAGCAATCATATCCATCCTAAAACAAGCAGCCGACTCGCAGGGGTTTCCGGTTGATGCTATCGGTTTTATAGATATAACCGATCGCCAAGCCGTTATGGAGATGCTCAAACTGGACGATTACATCGACGTAATAATACCCCGTGGCGGTGAAGGACTTATCCGGGCTGTTACAGAAAACTCTAAAATCCCAGTGCTTCGCCATGACAAAGGAATATGTCACGTTTATGTCGACGGAAAGGCAGAGATGGAAATGGCCGTGGATATATGCTTTAACTCAAAAACTCAGAGGCCAGGTACCTGTAACGCCATGGAATCAATGCTTGTAGATCAAGCCATAAAAGCAGATTTTCTTCCCAAAATGCTAAAACGCTTTGCAGATGCCGGTGTAACAGTAAAGGGCTGTGATGAAACCCAGAAATTTGATCCTTCGGTAGAACCAGCCAGCGCTGATGACTACCATAAAGAGTATTTGGACATGGTGGTAAACTGCCGTGTTGTAGATGGTATCGAAGGAGCAATGGAACACATCGCGGAATTCAGTTCACTTCACACAGAAACCATTGTTACCGAAAGCTACGCAAATGCCATGCGGTTTTTAAGAGAGGTGGATGCCTCAGCGGTTATGGTTAACGTATCAACCCGCTTTAATGACGGGTTCGAGTTTGGACTTGGCGCTGAAATAGGAATTGCAACAACAAAACTGCATGCCAGAGGACCAATGGGGCTTGAAGAATTAACATCAGTAAAATTTATCGTTCTCGGTCAGGGGCAAATACGGTCGTAATCCGTACAACTTGACTTAATATGTTCTGGATACTATAGAATAACGAGTTGTGAGAAAACCTATAATAGCCGGTAATTGGAAGATGCACATGACAGTTTCAGAATCATCGGAACTGGTTAAAGGCATTCTGGCGCAGATCAAAGACAACACATCTGTGGATGTTGTCATAGCCCCGGCATTTACATCGCTGGGCCTTCTTGCAGAGCTTCTGAAAGACACGAAAGTGGCTCTCTCAGCACAGAATATGCACTGGGAAAATCAAGGCGCCTATACAGGAGAGATATCGCCGTTAATGCTTAAAGATGCAGGGTGCAGCCACGTAATAATCGGCCACTCGGAACGCCGTCAGTACTTCGGCGAAACAGACGAGACGGTAAACATGAAAATAAAAGCGGCTGTGCAGCATGGCCTTCAGGTCATTATGTGTGTAGGCGAATCACTGGAAGAGAGAAAATCTGGAGTTACTTTTAAGGTACTGGAAAGACAGCTTGCCGAGGGACTTAAAGATCTAAAAAACATCTCTACCGACCTTATCAGCATCGCCTACGAACCAGTCTGGGCAATAGGTACAGGCATGAAAGCGACCGACGAGCAGGCAAATGATGCTCATAATTTCATACGCTCATGGATGCGGGATGCCTGTGGTAAAAACAGTGCTGAGTCGGTACGAATTCTATACGGCGGCAGCGTAAAACCTGAGAGTATTGACGGCTTGATGGCACAGCCGGAAATTGATGGTGCGCTGGTGGGCGGCGCAAGCCTTAAAGCCGACAGCTTCGCCCGGCTGGTGAATTTTCAATCGGCTTAGAAGCATAGTAGCAGTACAAAACTAGGATGAAAAATTATTTATGTATTACTTATTTTTAACAATACACATAACAGCATGCCTCTTTCTGATCATGGTGGTGCTTTTACAGACCGGCAAGGGGGCTGAAATGGGTGCGGCATTTGGCGGGTCTACCCAAACTATTTTCGGCGCCCGCGGAGCAGCCACATTTTTATCCAAGCTGACTACAGGCGCAGCTATTGTTTTTATGCTTACGTCTTTCAGCTTAGCGCTTATGGCTTCTAAAAGCGAGACTGTTATTCCGCAACAAACAGCCCCGGCTGCTCTTGACGAACCATTTGCACCTCCTACAGACCAACTTTTTGGTGAAGGAGAAAGTGGTCCGGTATCAGAAGGCTCTGCCGATCTGGAACCAACCGGGCCAGGAGCAGTTAAATCGGCAGAAGATGCCGCACCAGCCACAGAATAGTTGGATATATAACAACATTTTCCTTGACGACTAGACGTTTAATCTTGTATCATTAAAAGCTTATCTTATCGCGGGGTGGAGCAGTTCGGTAGCTCGTCGGGCTCATAACCCGAAGGTCAGAGGTTCAAATCC
>CAYWZR010000202.1:0-4358 GCA_964462885.1 uncultured Nitrospirota bacterium | reverse complement strand
TTTTTGTCATGCCCGAAGTCTTTAATCGGGCATCCAGAACTCATTGAAAAGACTGAATTCCGGCTTAAGGACTACCGGAATTAAAGATAGAGAAACTGAATTTATAAACAGACTTTCATTAGAGAGCAAAAATTTATGCAAAAGATAAAGATACTCTTTTTATGTACAGGCAACTCCTGTCGAAGCCAGATGGCTGAAGGATGGACACGATATCTGAAAGGCAACGTGATTGAGCCATATTCGGCAGGTATAGAAGTTCATGGACTTAATCCCAACGCCGTAAAGGTAATGGCTGAGGCCGGTGTGGATATTTCATCTTACAAGTCCAAAAAACTTGAAGCTCTAAACGGCGTTGAACTTGATTATGTTGTGACTGTCTGTAGCCATGCCAATGAAAGTTGCCCAATATTCCCCGGCAAAGCCAAGGTCATCCATATTGGATTCGACGATCCACCGAGTCTGGCTGCTGTAGCAAAGACCGAAGAAGAAGCGCTCGGCCACTATCGACGAATACGTGATGAAATAAAGGCTTTTGTCGAAACGTTGCCTGAACATCTAATTAATAAGGTATATCGAATTAAGCCTGAAGGCTATTAAATTTTCATAACCGTTCACATTGTCCAGAAATATGGACCAAATCTCTAGTGTCATAACTTCCCATGCCACCCTACCCTTTGTACCTCGTACCCTGACAACTTCACCCCTGGAACTGTTACAATACCGTTCACGTTGTATCTCATTTTTATCCTTAACCAAATACCTGCAATGGAGGATATTTTTAAATGTCGGATTTAAAAAGAATGTACAAAACTATGATGGACGATCATTTTCCGGATGAAATGTCCATATCTTTTGGCGAACAACTACTTATCTATAGAAAAAGAGCTTGGAAACTTCCTGAGGCTGGTACAGAAGAATTTATAGAAAAGGGGCTTCGTTACGGTGAAAACCCCGGACAGGAAGCAGCTCTCTACGAACTGGTAGGAGGCAATCTAGCACTCGGAGATTGCAGGTTCATCGCACCTGGAAGCGGTCTTGTAAGTGCTATAAATGAAGATGATATGATTCAAGCCGGTAAGCATCCTGGCAAAACAAATCTCACAGACATTGACAACGGGCTTAACATATTGAAGTACCTGACCGGCAAACCCAGCGCCGTGATTCTAAAACACAACAATCCATGTGGCGCAGCGCAGGCAGACAATCTGACGGAAGCATTCAGCCAGGCCAATATGGCTGACCGGATCGCGGCCTTTGGAGGCGCGCTGATAGTAAACCGTCCGATGGACAAAAACACTGCCAAACTGGCCGCCGAAAATTATCTAGAGGTCGTTGCCGCGCCTGAATTTGAGGAAGGTGTAGTAGATATTCTTGCAAAACGCAAAAACCTGAGAATTATAAAAATAAGTCGAATTGACAGGCTAAGAGAATATGCTACAAAGAGATTTGTGGATTTCAAATGTCTGATAGATGGAGGGATTATCGTACAGCAATCCCCTCTTAACAGAATTATGGGCAGAGAAGATTTCATGCCTGCAGAAACGGTATCCAAGGGAACAACATACAAAACCCAGCGAATGCCCACTGATCAGGAGTACGATGATATGTTGTTTGGATGGTCTGTCGAGCAGGGGGTTACCTCTAATTCAGTAATTTATGTAAAAAACGGAGTGACTGTAGGAATCGGTACCGGCGAACAAGACCGGGTAGGTGTGGCCGAAATAGCAATACTTAAAGCATATACGAAATATTCAGATGCCCTTTGTTTTAAAAAATACGGCGTTCCATATAAAACCTTTGAATTGGAAGCTGCTCAGGGCAAAAGAGACAGAAAAAATCTTGATGAGATAGATCAAGAGACGAAACAAAACCGTGGCGGACTTATTGGTTCAGTCATGGTATCCGATGCCTTCTTCCCGTTCAGAGACGGTGTTGATGTGGGCATAAAAGAGGGCATTTCGGCCATTGTGCAACCAGGCGGATCAGAGCGGGATTATGAATCAATCGAGGCTTGTAACGAGGCAGAGCCAAAGGTTGCTATGGTATATACCGGCCAGCGGGCTTTCAAGCATTAGTACGCAATGAAGCATACCGTAGAAAATGCAATACTTGGAGCGGTTGAGACACTTAAGCCAAAGTGGGGAATAAGAGATCTTCCCCGCTTCGAAGTGGAATCGCCAAAAATCGAGTCACACGGGGATCTGGCAACTAACTTGGCAATGCTTCTTGCTAAGCCGCTTAAAAGAGCACCCCGCCAGATCGCCGAAGAAATCGTCGAAGAGATTGTCGAAAAAAAAACCAAGGAGTCCGGCGCTTTCGAGTCCGTCCAGATAGCCGGTCCTGGCTTTATAAACTTTAGCTTCAGCAATGCTTTCTGGCATGAAAATCTCTATAAAATCCTTCACAAAGACCGCTCATACCTTAGACGCAATATTGGTAAAGGCAAAAAGATTCAAGTTGAGTTTGTCTCTGCAAATCCAACCGGCCCTCTTCATATCGGTCATGGCAGAGGGGCAGCAGTAGGACTTGCACTTTCTAATCTCCTGGAGGCTGCGGGGTATAAAGTTGAACGTGAGTTTTATATCAACGATGCCGGTCGCCAGGTGGGGCTGCTAGGTCTTTCAGTCTACGTACGTTACCAGCAGATTTTAGGCTCGAAAATGGAGCTCCCGGATAATGCCTATCAAGGTGTCTATATAGGTGAGGCTGCAGAAGCGCTTATAGCCAAAGCCGGAGAGAAGTATCGGGACATTCCATTTGATAAGTGCGGAGAAGAGATTACAGACTGGTCATATAAACGTATGCTGGCTGAAATCAAGACAGACCTTGAAGACTTTGGAATTCGGTTTGATACATGGAAGAGTGAAAAATCCTTATATGCGGCTAACGAAGTACAAAATGCTCTGGATGCACTTAAGACAAATGGATACCTGTACGAGCATGATCAGGCTTTGTGGTTCAAATCAAGCTCTTTTAACGATGACGACAAGGACCGCGTCGTTGTTAAGCAGGACGGAGAATACACATATTTCGCCTCAGACATAGCCTACCACAAAGACAAACTTGACCGTGGCTATGACTGCATAATCGATATCTGGGGAGCCGACCATCACGGATATATTGCCAGGATCAGCGCGGTTTTACAGGCGTTTGGTTACGATAAGGAAAAGTTTCAGGTCATACTGGTTCAAATTGTCAGCCTGCTCAGAAAGGGTCTGCCTGTTAAGATGTCCAAACGCTCCGGTGAGTTTATAACACTTCGTGAGGTTGTAGATGAAGTGGGGGCTGATATCACCAAGTTTATATTTCTTACCCGGCGTTCAGATAGCCATCTCGATTTTGATATTGAGACAGCTAAGCAGCAGTCGTCTGAGAATCCGGTTTTTTATGTACAGTACGCTCACGCACGCATAAACAGCATATTCAGGCAGGCCCCGGCCAAGGGATTTAGTAACGTTGACCGCAACAATATGCAAGGTATAGATATTTCACGCCTGACAGAACCCGAAGAACTGGGCCTGATAAAAAAACTCTGTCTTTATCCGGTGATTTTTGAAGCCGCTACACTTGCTTACGAACCTCATAGAATTACATTCTACTTACAAGAGCTTGCCGGGCTTTTTCACTCATATTATCGAAAGCACCGTATTCTGGTAGAGGACGACCGCGAGCAGGCCCTTGCCAGGATGACCCTTGCGCGGGCTGTTGAAATAGTACTCTACGAAGGGCTTACTATACTCGGTGTGCGTGCGCCGGAGGAGATGTAAAGATGTCCGTTTGAGCTTCTAAACTGAAGAGACGGTGGCAAACTCGATAGACTCTATATACATGGAGTGGTGAATCCACCCGTATTTATGCCTGAGTTTTGAGTGTTAATATTATCACTTTTTCCAGGCGTTCCTTACGCTTTTTCCAGTCTGGCAGAATTTGTCCAAGAAGGTGGTAAAGTTCTTTATTATGGTGAGAGTAGAATATGTGACACAGTTCATGAATAATGAGGATCCCGCAGTAATCGACGATCAGGCCGTTATTCTTGCCCTCCGCCACGCGATTCGCGCGGGCGATGGACTGCATAAAGGTTTGTCAAGATAGAGCGTCGACAAACCCGGCACATCAAAATCGGTCAACCACATAGCACATACAATGGCAATTCTTCTTGCGCTTCACAGTCATTTCAAACTTCACCCTTCAAACTTCTCTTTTCTTCAGTCTGTACTTCTGCAACCGGCTGTTGGTTTTTTCCGGTATGGTGTATTCTATCAGGCCTTGTTCCAGCAGTTCCTTTATGGCCCGCTTAAACGCCCCGGTTTTGGTTTCCAACCCAAGAACAGCCGCGATTTACCCACACGCTTTGGTAG
>CAYWZR010000201.1:0-4384 GCA_964462885.1 uncultured Nitrospirota bacterium | reverse complement strand
CCTGCGGTTGCGCGCCAGAGCCTTACCAGTTCCGGAGCGCTCATGTCTGTGGATCGTCCCGGGATCAATAATTACATTCTAGGCTGGGGGCAAAGTGGCAGAGATGCCTTTAACACCGGCACTCTAGGCGGTACAAAGTCCGGCCTGACCGGTAACAACGATGTCCGTGACCTGGGATTCTCGATTTTCGGCAGCTCATCATTCAGCGATACTTTTCATTTTAAATACTATCTTGGCGTATTTGAGGGAGCTACATCACAAATTGATAATAGCGAGCGCTTTACCGGTCGAGTACAGATCAATTTCTGGGATGCTGAGCCCAACTATTTTAATCTGTCAACCTATGTTGGTAAAAAACGTACCATGGGTTTTGGTATAGGCTTTGACACCCAAAGTAACGTGGCCAATGACTCTAACACCGGAGATGCAGTTGACTATAATTTTTTGACCCTGGATTATTTCCTAGAAATGCCCATGGATAATAAATTAACTCTAACAACCGAAGCTGCATATAGCATACTTGACCTGAACGATGCAGGCATATTACAAGATAGTAATGGAACTGACCTGTCCACTGTTTCAGCCTCTCAAAGCCAGGGTGAGGGATTTTATCTACAAACCGGCGTGCTTGTTGGCAAATGGCAACCATGGGTTATGTATGAACAGTGGAATAGCAACGGCATTGCCGATGCTGGAAACTGGGACGCTTTTCGCTTTGGGGGCACCTACTTTTGGAGGGGACATAACGCCAACCTTAAAATCGGCTATGAAATTCTAAACAATTACACACAGGGCGAGTCTGACATCAACACCTTTGTCTTCGGCATGTACATGACGTACTAAAAATCTACACTCGAGTTTGGGCTATGAACATTCAATAGAGACAGATGTATTATGAATTTGTGGCAAACCATCCTGATGTTTTCAGAGAGAATTTCACCAGCATCAACATAACCGGAACTTCAATCAGCACGCCCACAACTGTGGCCAGAGCCGCTCCTGAAGAAAGCCCAAATAGCATCACCGCTGTTGCAATGGCAACCTCAAAATGATTGGAGGCCCCAATCATGGCTGTGGGCGCGGCATCCTTATAGCTCAAACCAAACACCTTTGAAAGCCAGTAACCAATGCTAAAGATGAGAAGCGTTTGGATGAACAGCGGTATCGCAATCCAGAGAATTGTCAGAGGATTCGACAATATAACATCACCCTTAAAGGAGAAGAGAAGAACAAGAGTTGCTAAAAGGGCCATAATAGTAATTGGTGTCAGTGTGTGAATAAATCGTGCATTAAACCACTCCTCCCCTTTGCCCCTGATGATCCAAAGCCTGGAAAGATAGCCGGCAAACAGCGGCAGCGCAACATAAATGCCGATGGAAAGGAGCAAGGCTTCCCAAGGTACCGGCAACTTGCCAACACCAAGTAGAAAACCTCCAAGCACTCCGTAGAGCAGAAGCATTGTTAATGAATTTATGGACACCATAACCAGGGTATGAGCATCATTACCTCTGGCCAGAGATCCCCAGACCATAACCATAGCCGTACAAGGCGCGATTCCAAGAAGAATACAGCCGGCCAGATAGCTTCGCCACAGAGGCACCTGCAGCACCTTGATTCCGTCATGCATCACCACGACTCCGGCTCCGTGTCCGACCCCAACCGGCAGGTCCAGTCCCAGGGGCATTTTCACATAATCCATGGCTTCGGGCCCGATAAAACCGAGAAACAGCGTACCGAGAAAAAAGAGAGCGATAGCATACATGGTAAAGGGTTTTACCACCCAATTGATAAACAGAGTTAGTCCCACAGGCTTGATACTTTTTCCGGCTTTCAGCACTTCAGCAAAGTCGATCTTAACCATAATTGGATACATCATAAAAAAAAGGCAGATTGCAATCGGGATCGAAACCACCGGCGCTCCATTAACATTGATGGACAGACTGTCAAGAAACGTTGCCACTTTTGGTGCGGTTTTACCAAGAACAGTCCCTGCAATAATGCAGAGTATTATCCAGAGCGTTAGGTATTTCTCAAAGAAGCTGAGACCTTTTGTTTTTTCGGCAATACAAGAATTCATGGATATTTCATAACCTCCTGCGTCGATGTATACAGAAATATTTTTTCAGTTTCTTACCTGACGTCTGCATAGTATCTCAGGATCGATTTTAAGTATGTTTTTTAGTTTCCGACTGTCTTTTTCGCTTATTTTGCTACTGTCCATCGACCGGTAGACCCAATCAAGAGCCTCTCTAGCAATTGGACCAGCATCATTGCCTGCCTGTCGATAATACATCCAACGACCCTCTTTGCGGCTTTCGACTAATCGGGCCTGCTTTAAAATCGACATATGCTTGGAAACCGTGGACGGAGCTAATCCAAGTAGTTCAATGATTTGGCAGACGCACAACTCGCGGCCCTTTAAAGCATATAAGGCTCTCAACCGGTTCTCATCAGCAAGGGCTTTTATGATAGTTATGAGAGTTAACATTAATACATCCTATATTTCGCCATATAACGAATTATAAAACTTTCCTTTCTTTCCGTCAAGCTATTTTTTAAATCCTTTTTAAATCCTTTTTAAAATCAACCTACCTCGAAAATTAAAGCAAAATTTAAAACCAATTTGAATATCATACCGCTAAGCTCTTAACAAGATTTACAAAGTGACCAGACTAAAAATAAAAAGATACAAACAACTGAATACTTTTATAAAAAAACCTAATAATAATCATTCATTTTATTGACAGCATTCTTTTCCATGTGATATTTTTAGATCGTAATAATTTTTAATATTCTACATAAAGAAATTTGGTGAACTTATTTTTTTACTTATATCTCTTGAATTAGAAATTTCAATCGTAAAATAATTTAAAAAAGAGAATGAAAAAACAGTTAGAAAAAATATTAGCTAATTACAGAATCAACAACGGAAATATCATATCCATACTACAAAATATAGAGAATGAATTTGGCTATATACCTGAAGATGCAATCTTGGTTTTCAAACAGCTTAAATATCCCTGCAAGTAAATTCTACGGCGTGGTGACATTTTATTCACAGTTTCACCTTAAACCGCGCGGCAAAAACATTTTAACTGCATGCTGCGGCACTGCGTGTCATGTCAAAGGCTCTAACTCTGTAATGTTAGTTAAAAAGTTTAAAGTTTCAGCTTCTATAACAGAAAACGCTATAACATTCTTAAGACAAGGTTCAATAGAAGCAAATTTTACACATAATATAAAAATACCTCTTCATGACAAGGATGACATAAATAATATTATCTGATGCAATAGAGGGGGATACAGATCTATTTGTAACTGGCGACAAAGAACTATTGGAACTAAAAAAAATTGACAAAATGAAAGTTATTTCGCCAAGAGAATTTTGGAATTTTTTAAAGAAAAGATAACAATCAATATTCCTTGAACAGGCTACCTCATGTGGACGATTTTTCATATTGATCATATTGTCTGTTTTGATTGCTGTCATGGTAGTCACATTCTCGAAGCTCCAGTCTGTTAAGATTTAACAAGACAGTCAACATACTCAGGAACGGATACGTCTTATCAGACTATGTTAAATTAGGCAACTCCCCTAAAGTTCTAACGATTGAAAACATCAAAATGGGAAACTCAAATATTCGCAATCCAATTTTGGCATCCTATGCTACGAAAATCCTACCCTACCGCGGCATCGGCAGTGGCATCATCCGAGCCTTACAAGAGTACCCGGACATTGATTTTGTCGACGATCCTGATGGGAACCGGTTTATCGTTACTGTTTGGCGAAAATAAAACAAAGTAATGGAACAGACTAATCATTGGGCCGGAATATCTTATTTTGGATGATGCCGAACTTGGATTAATATTCGGACATGTACAACACCTACAGCAAAACAGTATTTAATATACAACGCACTGAAGCTGAAATTGACACCTCTCGGACAAGTTTCAGAGGAAATATCAGGCAAATCTCAAAGGTGTAGTGTAGAAAAATCTGATCAAAAAACTGATATCTTATTGATATTAAACGGCTTTTTTATTTTTACTGTCGAACTTAGATGAAGACCTTATCTCAGGGCGAAGGCAGAAAAGCGGCGGTTTGGGCCTATATAAAGCTGCTGAATATAGCAGAGGGCTATGATGCTTTTTAAGGACCATAGATTAATAACAAATCCACTTGTGGCTCATTTTTCCTACTATAAAATGAGCCACAAGCAATCCATCACTTGCGAGACACAAAAAGTCAGTAGACATTCTACCTGATTATTTTTTGACATTTAAAGGGTTTTTATGTATATTATTTAATCAGTAGGTTTTATACTGACATTGTAGTGTTGATTAAATGACAGAAGTTACTTTAAAAAAAATTGCCACTATCCAG
>CAYWZR010000200.1:0-4390 GCA_964462885.1 uncultured Nitrospirota bacterium | reverse complement strand
ACCTTCAAGATGATTCAATCTGCCCAGGCCAAGAATGACCGCGCTAAATATAAAAATCGGAACCATGAGAAGTGGAATAACCCCGGAAGGACTACCAACCAGCTTACCAAGAACAGAGGGCCAGGAATTATTCTGAATACTTAATTTTCTGATCGCTCCGAGCACCTCACCCGGCTTGGCGCCGCGAGGGCAATATGCTGTACAGTCGCTACACTGATGACAGAGCCAGACATCAGGATCACCAAGAAGTTTTTCCTTTAATCCCCACTGCGCCCAGATCATCTCCTTTCTGGGAAAAGGTCTGTCGGTATGAGTTACGTTACAGACCACGGAACAGGTAGCACATTGAAAACACTTCTTGAGCGACTCCCCGCCTCCGCCTTCAACAGTCAGTTCCTTTACAAAATCCAGATCCGGCTGAATCAGGTTACCATTCGCCATATTATTTTTCCCCTTCTGTTATTTCCCGAGTTGTATAATGCCTAAACTTTAAGCGTCGTCTTAATTAATTATTAAAATTATTAAAAACCCTTCATAGGATTAAAGCCGACACTATCCATAACTTCCATGAATTTATTTATTTCCTCAGGAATTTTGTCATACTCATCTATTGATAACTGAATCTGTTGCACCCTTTCACTCTCAAGCGCCAGCCGCTTCAATGTTTCACCGACATTATCCATCCTGCGGTTACACAGTTCGCTTCCCTTAGTGAAGTGACACTGATAATCGTCGCCATACTTGCAACCTATAAGAAGAACTCCGTCAAAGCCCGAAGCAAAAGCATCCGCTATCCAGACCACGTTCACAGATCCAAGACAGCGCACCTGAATAAATCGTACATCAGCAGAATATTTCAACCCTTTCATACCAGCCATGTCGATCGCCGGATATGCATCGTTTTCGCAGACCAGGCAGAGCACCCTGTACTTCTCCTCTTCTTCATCTGGAACCTCAATCGCTTTGACCATTGAACCGATCATATCAATACTGTAATCTTTAAATGAAACTATACGTTCAGGACAAGCACCCATGCAGGTACCACATCTACGACAGCGTGTAATATTAGGCTTGGGCGTACCTTTCTCATCATCATCAAGGGCGCCAAACGGACATTCCTCAGTACATCTTTTACACTGCGTACAGCGCTGAAAGAAAAACTCCGGATATCCCACATCCCCAGACCTTGGATGCACAGCCATACCGCGATTGGTTGACTCCAAGCACTGAATCGCCTTCAAAGCTGCTCCGGTTGCGTCTTCGACACAATCGGCCATTGTCATTGTCTGCCTTACACAGCCTGCGGCATAAACACCAGTTCTTCTTGTCTCATAAGGAAAACATATGAAGTTTGAATCGCAGTACCCACCAAAAAGTTCAAGGTCTTTAAACTCAGGACCCTGGCGGTAGGCAAGATTGATGACCGGCTCAAACTGCGTGGCAGGCACCATTCCCGTGGCCAAAACCACCATATCAACAGATACCTTTATCGGCTCTCCAAGTAGAGTATTATCAACACTCACAAAAAGCTCGTCACCATTATCCGATGCTACCACTCCGGTAACTGCGCCTTTGGTAAGGAATACCGCGTCATTCTGCTGGGCGGTCTTATAAAAATTCTCATACAACCCCGGTGTTCTCATATGCTGATAGAAAACATACGCTTTTCCACCTGGATTGTCTCTTGTCACATACTGAGCCTGCTTTAGTGCAACCAAGCTTGTAACAGAGGAGCAATAAGGGAAATCAGAATCATCGCTATCGCTACCCGGGCTTTGAATAAAGGCAACCGACTTTGCCTCAACTCTTCCCTTGGCAGCCATTTCTTCAAACTGAACATTTGTAACAACATTCTTAAATTTGCCCAGACCGAGATGTTTAAACTCTCCGTCAGATGGTTCATATGGTCTCCATCCGGCAGCTACAACAACAGCGCCAAACTTCTCCGCATCAGGATCAACCGATAAAATATCAGCACAGTTTATCTGATCTGCGGCAGGCTCCGCAGGCTCGCTGGATGCATCTTTTACGTCTGTACCGCAGGCATCTTTTCCTTCTTCAGCCTTGGGCGGCACATCCCACTCCGTCTTTGAACCTGGCTCTTTAAACGAAACCAGGAACTGGCCCGGCGAACCGCTAATCCGGGCTATTTCGATATTTGTTTTAATTGTAATATTGTCATGGTTTGAAACTTTATCTATCAAACCCTGAATTGTGGGTTCCTCCAAAGCATTAAAAGGAGATTTCATTGGCAGTTGCTGCCTTATTTTTTTAGCAAATCCTCCAAGCTCTTTCTGCCGCTCAACAATAGTAACAGGGTATCCGGTTTCTGCCGCCTCAAGAGCCGCGGTCATACCGGTAAGTCCGCCACCGATCACCATTATATTTTTTACAAACTCCTCCTCGAACTGGTACGGCGTGGGAATATCTTTTTTCTGAACCTTTACAATTCCCATTCGGATGTAATCCTCGGCAAGCATCTGGGTATCTTCATCCACCCCAGATGTATCAGTCTCGCCTTCACCAGCATTTTTCTCAGAAGATTCAGCAGATTCAGTCTCTTCCTTAGGCACCGGATGACTCCAGACCACCTGCTCACGAAGATTTACCCGCTCGGTAATTTTATCCGAACCAAAATCAAAAACATCATAAAAAATACGGTGAGAACAAGCAGCCACCACCACTGTATTAACACCATCATCCTGGATATCTTTTTTTATCAGATCAACACCATCAGGGCTGCAAAATGCCCCGTGGGTTTTAACAATAGGAACCTTATACTCCTTTGTAGCGATATCCTGAAGCTTAGCCATATCCAGATTTTCGCCTATATCGCATCCCTCACAGATGTATACCCCTATCTTTTTCTCCATCTTTTCGTCTCCCATTGTATTGCCTACTACTTCGCCCCGGCAGCCTGAATGGCCTTCAGTGCCGCTGCCGTGGAAATCTGTCCGCTGGTCATAACATCCGCAGGTTTTTTAGCTACACCTGCTGGAATTATATCTCCTCCAGGAAGAAGAAACTTATTATCATCATATCCAACACTACCTCCAGGCACCTTTCAGAAGCTGTTGCCGGCTCCATGCCTGTAGCCAGAACAACCATCTCAAATTCTTGCTGAATTATACCGCCGCCAACAGTGTCCTCGACCGTAAGGATCACGTTATCATTCGGACCAGATTCAATCTTGGCAACCTTACCCTTCACAAAAGAGACGTTCTCGTCATCTTTTACCTTTTTATAAAAATTCTCGTACCGACCGGGACTTCTAAGGTCTATATAAAAAATTGTTGCTTTTGATTCAGGGTTTTTCTCTCTTATATATGTCGTCTGCTTCATCGAGGCCAAGCAGCAGACATAAGAACAATAAGAAAGATGATTTTCGTCACGACTTCCAGCACACTGTACAAAAGCTATAGAGTTCACCGGCTTACCATCTGACGGGCGCACAATACTGCCGCCGGTCGGGCCACCCGGTGAGGCCAGACGTTCCATCATCATATTCGTTATAACATTAGAAACTCTGCCAAAACCCAGATTATCTATCTTCGAAGCATCATATGGTTTCCAACCGGTAGCCCATACAATCGAGGCTGCATTCAGATTAAATGTGCGTGGCTGCATAGAAAAATCAACAGCACCATACGGGCAGGAATCCTGAATTTTCTGCTGGGAAGTAGTACCAATAACCGATTTATCAACAACATAACGCATAGGCATAGCCATTTCAGAAGGCTTATAAATACTCTTACGGTTGTTCATTCCAAAATTGAATTCGTTTGGAATTTCTACCTCGCAAGCCTCCTCACACTTACCACAGACAGTACACTTTTCGTTGACATACCTAGGCATCTCTTTAAGTGATACATTAAAATCCCCAGGACCTCCTGAAATATTTTCTACCTCAGTCATAGTGTAGTATGTGATTTTTTTATTCTTTTTAATGCGCTGAAAATTAATCTCCAAGCCACAGGTAGGCGGGCAAAGTTTAGGGAAGTATTTATTGAGCTGCGCCACCCGGCCACCCAGATAAGGGTTTCTCTCAACGATGACCACCTCATGTCCTACTTCCGCAGCTTCCAGAGCAACAGTTAAGCCGCTTATTCCTCCACCCACAACCAGGATGGTTCCGTTATCTGCCATCGTCCTCCTCCATTTACTAAAAAATCACTGAAAAAATCTTTAAGTCAGATTAACTAGTTTAATTGGTATATCAGGTAAAATCTGCTCCAAGCAATTAAACTAAATTAACAGTCAGTATAGAAACTTCCATTTTCATTCTAATGTAGACATCGTAAGCCTACAGTAATTTAATCAGTCTGATCAGTCCGATCGGACTGATCAGACTGATTAAATTACCTAAAAATTGAATAAGGAGAAATCCACC
>CAYWZR010000199.1:0-4417 GCA_964462885.1 uncultured Nitrospirota bacterium | reverse complement strand
GAGGATTTACTACTGCCACAGATTTTGCGGACTACCTGACGGCCTCAGGGATGCCCTTCAGGCAGGCTCACGAAGCGGCAGGCAAATTGGTGGCATACTGTCTAAAACATAAAAATGAGAATGGGAATGAAAAAAAGCTTGAAGAGCTTAGTCTCAAAGAGTTCGCAATGTTTGCCGACGGAGTAAAAAAGGATGTATATAATTGGCTTTCGGTCGAAGGATCGGCGGCACGCAGAAAATCTTTTGGCGGCACGGCTAAGGAAATTGTTCTTGAACGGCTTAAGACCATACGTAAATCTTTTAGCTAAAAATCTTTTATCCGGAGCGTTTCTTCTTTCCTGCCTTCTTTCCTGCGGCAAAAAAGGCCCGCTGGAGCCACCTGACACTGTTAGGCCGACACTCCCCACACTCCCTACCCTATCCATCAACTCAAAAGAAAAAACTCAGGAAAAGACTACCCTCACCATCCACAGACGTTCCTATGTGTCTACACCACCAAAATCGCTGGAGAACCTGAGAAGTTTTTTTGCAAATGGTACTATATATCTTTTATGGTCATTGCCTGTTGACACGTCCAGTTCGGATAGATACAGAGTTTGTCGTCTTGAAAAAGACGGTTCAAAAATATGCAGAATTGTTTTTCAACCATCATTTTATGATCAGGATGTGAAACCGGGTGTTTTGTATAAATATAGGGTTACGGTTTTGGACAATTCCCCAAAACCACTTGAAAGCCTGCCTGCCGAGATCGAAATTCGTGTTGGCGGAATGAACTGATACCTTCTGCCTTTCCTCCCAGTGATAAAAAAAGGGGACAGACTATATAGTCTGCCCCCTTTTTACAATCAACTACCTTTTACTTGTTCATTACCTACTTCTGCCCATTCTACGTCTACGACGCGTGGGTGCCGGCTCAGTTTCTTCCACACAACCAGAATCAGCTGCATCGATAGCGCCATCGCAGTCGTTGTCCAAGCTGTCACTGCATGTCGCATCTCCAGCCGGGCCTTCTGTTGCACCCAGGTTAACCGCCGGGTTGTCGTCATCACAGTCTCCGCCGCATGTTGTATAACCATCACCGTCAGCGTCGAAGCCTTCATCCACACTGCCATCGCAGTTGTTGTCCACACCATCACAAACTTCCGTGGCATCAGGATTAATGTCTGCACTATCATCGTTGCAGTCTACTTCTCCACAATCTCCGCCTTCAACAGAAAAACCATCGCCATCATTATCTGTACACGTCAATACGCAACCAGGATCATCCACATCGGTTGCTCCGTCACAGTCGTTGTCCAGGCTATCGCTGCATGTTGCATCACCAACCGGACCTTCTGTACTTGGTGTTCCTTCAACACATGTATCAACGGTAGAGCCACTTACACACTCAACCGTGCCGGTTGAGGCACACTCGCCAACACCACAAGAGCTATCTGTGGGGACGTAGTCTTCATCTGCGGTACCATCACAGTCATCGTCCAAACCATCGCATGTAGCGTCATCTGCCGCTGCAGTGCCTGGCGTACATGTATCACTTTCGACTCCTCCAACGCATGTGGTGGAACCGGTTGAGGCACACTCACCAACACCACAAGTGGTATCTGTAGAAACATATCCATCATCAGCTATGCCGTCACAGTTATTATCTATACCATCACACAGAGAATCATCCGCTCCCGGGTTAATTGCAGCATTGCTATCATCACAGTCATTGGTTTCAGCACAGTAACCGTCGCCATCGTCATCCGTGCAAACACCTATACAATCTGAATCCGAAGTATCGATTGATCCGTCACAGTCGTTGTCCAAGCTGTCGCTGCATGTTGCATCACCAACCGGACCTTCTGTACCTGGCGTTCCTTCAACACATGTATCAACGGTAGAGCCACTTACACACTCAAGCGTTCCGGTCGCTGCACAGATACCCACACCACAGCTGGTAGGTGTGGCAACATATTCATCATCAGGTACGCCATCGCAGTTATCGTCTATACCGTCACAAGTGGCATCGCTGGCAGCAGGGTTTATAGCTGCATTGTTATCATTACAATCACCTGATATGGCTATCAACTCCTCAGCAACATAATAGTTAGCCGGTCTTGCACATTGTACGATTATTGTGTTGTTTGAATAGCCATCTCCATCCAGGTCGGCATACCACGTTTGACCTGGGAATTCCAATGCATCATTATCATTACAGTCATCGGTTTCCGCACAAAAGCCGTCACCGTCATTGTCCGTACAGGTAACTGTAGTTACTGTTAGCTGTCTGTTATCAAGACCAAAGTTGGTTGCATTCGGCCCCCACATCTCCTGTATACCAGCAGAGGTCTCGTTCTCAGCAAATGAGTTCCAGCCCCAGTCTCCATCTGCCAGGGTTACTGTAAAATCAAAGTTGTTAACCGGTGAATTGGCAGGTGTATCGCTGTAGTCGCATGCAGACTGAACATTTAAACTTGGGTCTGTATAGTTCACACATGTGCGAATCACTGGAGCATAACCTGTGATTGCACCGTTGCTGCCTGCTGTCGGCTCCAGAATAGTAATTCTGAAAGGCACGTCACTTGTATCAAATGTTGCTAGGTCAACCGGAGTGTTTCCAAAAACCTGCGGAGGCATCCGTGCTGCGCCGGCCCAGTAAGGCAGACCTGCCAAACGCCACTCTTTCATACCACCCGAAGCATTGGCCGGATCGTTGTCGGCATCAATGTTGTAAAGGTTGGTGAACGGGGCTGCGCCCGGACCAGTCGATGAACCATCCCCAGGTGCAAAAGTAGTACTTTCCATCCACAAACCCATATAGTAGCTTCTGTAAGCTGTACGGCAGAGAAGATATATAGGTGTGCTGTGAGTTATCGCACCAGTTTCAAGTAGCTGCCCAATAAGCAGCCTTGCCTCCTGCCACAGTTCAGGCGCGCCTGTGCCAGCATTTTGGGTGGTCCAATACGGAATATTAAATGGCAGCCTTGTTACTTCCGGCTGTAGACCACTGGCCGGGATTACTACCCACATTGGCGTACCTCTGTAAGGATCAGCAGCGTCAGTACACGTGCTACCATTCCATGGCGGATAACATCCGTAATACTCATCCACTGCACGGGTATCAATCATTACCGCATCCTGATTTGCCTTTAGAGCATTGTAAGTGTCGACAGCAGAGATATTTGTAAGAGCTTGTGCCGACTGCCCCCACAACAGAAGCAACCCTGCAAGAGCCAGAAATACTGTTGTTGAGAATTTTCCAATTTTCATCATAACTTAAACCTCCGGTATAAAATTTTTAAGTCCTACTTGTTTCGTAACTGTTTGCGTAAGCAAGGGTTCAACAGTGCTAGATATTCTTTAGTTTGGCAATCTCTATTATTTATAGTCTGACTTAGTTAATCCCTGTTCCTTAAGTAAACTGTCACGTCTTTAAGGTTAAACATCACTCATACTTTAGTAATCTTAACTATCGTATTTAAAGCGCTATCACCTCCCTCTCCAGGCTGCATCCAGCATTAACCACTAACAAATAATAATTATTCATTTACTTTTTTTATAAAAGCATTTAATCTCAATATTAGTCAAGTCTAGACAAGCGCGCCCCCACTCGACTGCAAGCTCTACATTTTTATAAAGCAATACCTGTGCCATACGCATAACATCTTGATACTTAAGACTTTTATGCAATGGACTGTTTTTGAGATAGAAAAAGTGTAAAAATTTATGACAGTTAACTTAATTTAACTTTTAACTTTATTAAACAATAAGTTACTATAACTAGCAGCAAAAAATGCCTAAAAAATAAGCAGTATTTATATATTTTAAAGCTATATTGTTTAAAAAAGTGTAAAATTTTACGACAGTCTATACCTTCTGTCTTTTTTTACTTATAAAACAATACGTTATAATAATTTTACTTTGAAAACGCCTAAAAAACAGGCATTTTGTGTCAGGTTCAAGAGAACAGAAACAAAAAAAGTGTAAACTTTTCCGACCATGTAAGGACAGACAGACTCCATTCTGCATACCAGTATCGCCAGATAGTAAAAAAAGGGCAGACCGATGGCCTGCCCTTTGGCAATTCAACTACCTTTTTACTTGTTTACTTGCGTTACTTACCTGCGCCTGCCCCTACGATTACGACGCGTGGGTGCCGGATCAGTTACTGCAACACAACCTGAATCCGCTGCATCAATTGCGCCATCACAGTCGTTATCCAAGCTGTCGCTGCATGTCGCGTCACCTGCCGGACCTTCTGTTGCGCCCAAGTTAACTGCAGGATTAGTGTCATCGCAGTCTCCACCACATGTTGTGTAACCGTCGCCGTCAGCATCGAAACCTTCATCAACGCTGCCGTCGCAGTTGTTGTCCACACCATCACAGATCTCCGTAGCGCCTGGATTAATAGCTGCATCGTTGTCATTACAGTCTA
>CAYWZR010000198.1:0-4442 GCA_964462885.1 uncultured Nitrospirota bacterium | reverse complement strand
AGCCCCTCGCCAAGAGCCCTGCATGTCTCGATCGATGTGTCAGCCATCACGATTGGAACAATCCTGACTTCTCCAGAAGAATGGACAATAAACGGAAGCTGAACCTCTAGTGAATGTTCAAGCAAATGAGCCTGATCGTCCTCTTGAAGCGGACCAACGTACTCAAGAAGCTTTTCGGAAAGCCCGGAGTCGATCTTAAGAGAACCTGTAGGAATCTCCCAATCACCAAAAGACATGACCGAAAGCGGCGCACCCAGACCAGTATGATTAGGCCCGATAAGAACAAAGGTCTCTGGAATTTCGATTCTACTAAACACCTCACCAGCGACAGCACCGGAATACATAAAGCCGGCATGCGGCGATACCACACCAATCGCCCTTACACGCTCGGCATCACTTCTTGTGTACCCGGCAACCTCGGCCTCAAGGCGTGACTTGGTTGCCTTGTAGAATTGCCCGGCAACTACCGGACGACGTTTTATCTCACCACTGCTCATAAAAATAAATAAAATAGTGAATTATGAATAGTGAAAAAGGAATATAAATAAATCCTTTCACACTTCACAATTCAACATTCACACTTCTCCTGCCGCCATGTCCTCGAACCTCGTGTATTTATCCAGGAAGGTGAGGTTGACCGTACCTATGGGGCCGTTTCTCTGTTTTCCTATAATTAGCTCCGCCTTGCCTTTAAGTTCCTCGTCTTCCTTGTCGTAAACCTCGCCGCGGTAGAGAAACAAAATTACATCAGCATCCTGTTCTATCGCTCCCGACTCCCTAAGATCCGCTAACATAGGTATTGGAGGCTTCCTTGATTCTACTGCACGATTCAACTGGCTAAGAGCAATCACAGGTACCCTCAACTCACGGGCAAGAGCTTTAAGCGACCTGGATATTTCCGAAATTTCCTGCTCTCTTCTTTCTGCGCCTGCTCTTCCCTTCATCAACTGCAAGTAATCAACAACTATCATGCTAAGACCGTGCTCCATCTTAAGACGCCTGGCCTTTGCACGCATCTCAAGCACAGTATTGGTCGGAGAGTCGTCAATAAACATAGGAGCTTCGTGAATACGACCTGCGGCAGCGGTAAGCTTGGGCCAATCGGTCTTCGCCACATAGCCGGTCCTGACATTCTGCGCATCAACCCTGGCCTCGGAACAAAGCATTCTAAGCACTAGCTGTTCCTTAGACATCTCAAGACTGAATATACCGACAGGCTCTTTGTTATCTATGCCCACATGTTGTGCAATGTTAAGAGCCAAGGCCGTCTTTCCCATAGAAGGTCTGCCAGCTATGATAATAAGATCTCCTGGCTGAAAACCAGCGGTTTTCTCATCAAGATCCGCAAACCCGCTCGGTATGCCGGTGATCATTTCCTTGCGGTTATACAACCGCTCGACCATATCGATGCTGCCGTGGACAATCTCCTTTGTGGCGACAAAGGATTGTTTTATACGTTTCTCGGATATTTCAAAGATCTTGCGTTCGGCCTCGTCTACAAGATCATCAGCGTCACCGGCGTTTTCGAATGCCTGTGTAACTATCTCTGTTGCCGAAGATATAAGGCTTCTAATGGTGGATTTTTCGCGAACAATATGACAATAGTGCCTTATATTAGCGGCTGTCGGCACCTGGGCAACCATCTCTGCAATATAGGAAGCGCCTCCCACCTTCTCAAGCTGGTCGTGTTTTGTTATTTCATTGGTAAGTGTAACAAGATCAATAGGAGCATTTCGCTCGTAAAGATCAAGCATCCTGTCAAAGATACACCGATGGGCTTCTTTGTAGAAGTCTGCCGGAGATATCAGCTCCAGAGTTCTGGCCAAAGCCTCATTCTCCAACAAAATACCCCCCAGAATCGATTGCTCAGCATCAAGGTTCTGGGGGGGTATCTGCGAAAGAGCCTTCTTATTAATATCTCTCACGGGCATCACCCATCAGAGGTTTCTTCACCCGCCCTCACAACGTTGATCTGTATAGAGACATTAAGATCAGCATGAATTTTTACAGGTACAGAGTACTCACCAAGCCTTTTTATCGGATCGGCAAGAACGATTTTTCGTTTATTCACCTCTATGCCGTGCTCCGACAGCTTCTCTGCAATTTCGGCTGAAGTTACAGCGCCGTAAAGTTTATCTTCTTCTCCAGCCTGCTTGGCAATCACAAGGTTTACAGCGCCAATACGTGCAGCCAGCCCCTCGGCATCAGTCCTTAGCCCGGCAGCCTTTTCAATAATTTTTCCCTTCTGCTGCTCCACCCACTTCATATTCTTGGGATCAGCCGCAAGCGCGATCCTCTTTGGCAAAAGATAATTGCGCGCATATCCGGGAGCAACCTTTACAATATCTCCAGCCCTTCCCAGAGTGTTTACATCGTCAACTAATATAACTTGCATGATAATCTCCTTTCGAAAAAACAATTGCAATTCATGAAAACCATAGAAAAAATAGAAAAAAACAGAACCACTGATCTCTACCCCTATGACCTGCTAATTGATTTTATACTAAATATACCGCGTAGACGTTGTCAATTAAGAGGGTTCGGTTGACATCAACCAGTGAGCCGATTTACGATTTAAGGTTGGCTTTTATCGGGGCGTAGCGCAGTTTGGTAGCGCGCACGGTTCGGGACCGTGAGGTCGGAGGTTCAAATCCTCTCGCCCCGACCATTACTCTTTATCTCATTTTTAACCTTATAAAAAGCTGGTCATAAAAGTTGATGCACACCTATGGGGTCAGGCTTGATTTTATGCATTTAGGCGTTTTAACACTTTTTTAAGTGTACTCTTTACTTGCTTGCTTTCAGCCGCAAGCGACCACTTGCTAATAGTCGAAAGATCTCTGTTCATCTCCTTTTGTAAATGCGATAACCGGAGACCTACTTCACGACAAACAAGCACCAAAATACCACGAGCAAATGACACCTTCTCCTGACGCACGCGCGATTTCATTATAGAAAAATCTACCCCGCATACATCCGAAACAACATTTATCACTTCTTTAAGGGGGGGCTTCCGGAGGACTTCCGTAACAGGGTCCAGTTTCTTCTCTATTGTGTCAATGAAACTATCATCGCCCAAAACCTGCCCCGCCTTGGTCGCGTATAAATCGTCACGATCAGACTTGCCCGTGGATTGATTGACGAATTTGGAATACAACCTGCGAGCTTGCGAGGGCCTTTCCGAAAAAAGCCGCAATACATTATTCATGTCCACAAACCCGCGGTTTTTACCGATATAATCGAGATGACTGCTCCATCTGTAAGACTCTGGTGTCTTTACCATCTTTGCCCGTACCGGGTTCTGGTGGATATACCTGACAAGAACCGCCAAGTAGGCATCCTGATCACAGAGAATAGCCTTGTATCTCCCTTGAAAAAGATGCCCAGACTTTTTGTGGCGACGATTGAAATACTGCGTATACGTAGTGTTTAAACACTGCATAGTGCGGGAAAGAGGGTTTTGCCGGGTTTCAATCAGCAAATGAACATGGTTGGACATCAACACATACGCATATAAAAGAAATCCGTGCTGACTCCTATATCGGCTAAGCAACTCAAGAAACTTCAGAAGATCCGTGTCATCCCAAAATATCCTCTGTCGACGATTTCCACGAACAATGATGTGATATAATGCTTCAGGAAATTCAATTCTTGGTCGGCGAGCCATAACAATTAAATCATAACTTCACTAAACCCATAAACTCAAGCCTGACCCCACAGGCTTCTGACCCCACAGGCTTCCACAGGCTTTCAGGCTTTCACAGGCTTTGATATGCTAGAAGAATGAACCAACCTATGAAGAACATATCGTGCTTATGTCTTGCTATCACTGTTGTGTTGCTGGCAGGGTTCGGAGCCGCCTCTCCGGCTGCATCAAAAAACAGTAAGAAAGGAGATTTTTCCATGAGTTTTATGATTACATCTACTGCATTTTCTAATAACGGACAGATTCCCAAGCGCTATACCTGTGACAGTGAAAATATTTCGCCACCTCTGTTATGGTCTGGCCTGCCAGAGGGGACTAAGAGTCTTGTTCTGATTGTGGATGATCCGGATGCTCCAGACCCAAAGGCTCCGAAGATGACCTGGGTTCATTGGCTGCTTTATAATATTCATTCGCAAACCACCGGTCTGTCCGAAAACATCCAAGTAAAGGACCTGCCCCAGGGGACAAAGCAAGGCATAAATGACTGGAAACGGACAGGATACGGAGGACCGTGTCCGCCTATCGGTCGTCACCGCTACTTTCACAAACTCTATGCCCTGGACACTATGCTGCCAGATCTTGGCAAACCGACCAAAGAGCAGCTTGAAGGTGCGATGCAGGGGAAAATTATCGGGGAGGCGAAGTGGGTGGGAACCTACCAGCGTTCGAGATAACGAACTTTAAGGACTACTCTGATTCCAAAATATCGATTTCGGGAGAATCCAAAACCTCTTCA
>CAYWZR010000197.1:0-4506 GCA_964462885.1 uncultured Nitrospirota bacterium | reverse complement strand
GTCACAGATTTCGTTCAGCGACTTGGATGTGTAAAAGAAACCGCTAGTCTGGTTAACACGAACAGTGTGAAAGTGGGCCACACCTGGGAAGTCTTCCGGCACATCACTGTAACGACCGATAACACCACCACCATAGCCGCGCACACCAACAATTCCACCATGCTTCCAGTGTGTTCTTTTCTCCTTAAAACATCTTTCAAGAAGTCCCAAAAGGTCATTTGCGCTGTCGTTCTTGGCGGCAGCCCTCTTAATTTCCGTTACAAAACTTGGAAATGGACCTGATTCCAATTGGTCCAGCAACGGCGTTTCATGCTTGGTCTGGCTCATTAATGCCCTCCTTAAATTAACAGGTTTTTTCTTATAAAAAACTGGTAACTAGGATAAAATTACCGACCAGACCAAGTCAAATAAGAAAAACCAATCAACGAATTAGCTCGGCTTATTGGCAGGCAATTAGAGCCTGTCCATAAATTGCCTTTTTTTATTTTTGTCATGCCCGAAGTCTTTAACCTGGCATCCAGAACTCATTGAAAAGACTGGGTTCCGGCTTAGAACTGCCGGAATGACAGGTAGAGAGACTGAATTTATGGACAGGCTCTAATTAGTTCAGAAACAACATATATAGATATATAGAGAGGGGCATAAACACTAAATTATTTTTGACAGGATAGTTTTTTTTATTGGCATACTTGGCAACCATACCGATTCTCAAATATAATTTACAGGTATCTGGATTATTTTCTCTGAGAGCAGTTCAACTCTCTTTCCCCTGTTGATAAGAATGGCATAATTTGCCTTTGTGTCAGCAAGAAATTTTTTCAGCCCACGTAGCCCTGTTCGGTTGACCATAGAGCTGAGCTTAATTTTTATGGGTATAAGACCAGAGTTGCAAAGGGAAGAAGAGAACCGGATCAAGTCCAGTATGACGAGAAAAAAACTTAGTACTTCTGAGGAAGAGAATTAATTCTAAAAATTAATTCTAAAACTCCGTGGGGTGTTCTATGAAGACAACATCAAGGCCAAATTGCCTGAAAAGGAGATCACCTACAGCACGCACACCAAAGGTTTCGGTTGCGTAATGGCCTGCAAAAACAATGTTTTTACCCATTTCTTCGGCCTGAAGAAAAGCTGTATGAGAAGGGTCACCAGTAATATAGGTATCTATAGAACTCCGCTCAACTTCCGAAAAACAGCCAGCTCCACCGCCCGAGACCACCGCGACATGCTTTACATTTCCGCCAAAGGCCACAACCCTAGAGCTGCATCCTGTAATTTTGTCCAGTTTTTTAACAAATGCATCCATAGTGACTGCCTTTGACAGAGTACCCTGAAAACCTATTTTCTTGCCGTGATAGGTTCCAAAAGGATCGCATTTTTTTACAGAAAGAGCTTTAAGTATTCTCGCGTTATTTCCTAAAACCGGATGAGCATCAAGAGGAAGATGACAAGCATAAAGAGAAACATCATTCCGTGCAAGCAAAGAAAGCTTGTTTTTAAGACTGCCGGTAATTGAGCACAGACCACCCCATATTAGGCCATGATGCACAAGCAGAAGATCTGCTTCAGCCCTGACCGCCGCATCGATTACAGCCTGACAGGCATCCACCGCTACGGCAATCTTACGCACAACTTCCCGTCCTTCAAACTGAAGCCCGTTAGCACTCGAATCAGCATCAACAAAGTCTGAAACCATCAAGGTATCATCCAGGAATAGAGCCAAGTCAAAAAGCTTAACCTGGCCTTTTTTACCACCTTTACCGAAACTCTTAGGCATCACTTCTCCCCTTCAGTGCTACAGGGGGCAACCACTTTTCTTCTTCTCCTATGAATAAATACATAAAGAGCCACAACACTTGCAGCAAACAACAACAGAAGCAGACTGGCTTCCTTGAAATAAAGTTCAATCAGGCTCTGGTTTTCACCTATCCAGTACCCAAGTAGTACCAGCACAGTCACCCAGAGTCCAGCTCCCATAGCCGTAAAAAAGGAAAACTTAGCTATGCTCATCCTTCCCAGCCCGGCCGGAAAAGAAATCAACTGGCGCACCCCTGGAATAAGACGGCCAATAAACGTCGTTATTTCCCCGTGACGGACAAAATAGTCATCCACCCTCGAGAACTTATCCTGGGAAATACCTACATACTTTCCGAATCGCAGTATAAAAGGCCGGCCAAGCTTAAGAGCAATCATATAATTTATATAAGCACCAATCAGACTGCCGGCTATCCCGCAAAAAATAGCAGCCCAAATGTTCATCTCATTACGTGAGGCCAGGTATCCTGCCGGAATCATCACGATTTCACTCGGAAACGGAATAAAAGAACTCTCGATAGCCATGAGCAGCATGATACCTAGATATCCCATTGATCCGACTGTCTCAACAAGCCAGTTAACTATTTGATGAAAAATATCAGCCATTGTCTACCTTATATAAGCCTCGGTCACATACCGGCGCATCATTCGGTGAGTATTAAAATAGTAAGCATTCTTCCCAATAGCGTTCTGCATCATTCTTATCCAGGCGCTCCGGTCATTATAGTAAAGCGGGATTAGTAATGTCTCAAGCTTTGCATATAAATCCTCGGCATCCTGGGAATCCATATTTTCCGAAAGGCTGTTTTCCACCGGTTCCGGCCCTATTGCCCAGCCTGTAAAACCCTCAATATGTCCCTCAATCCACCAGCCATCAAGAACACTGAAGTTTAAAACACCATTATGCGCAGCCTTCATACCCGAGGTTCCGGAAGCCTCCCTGGGGCGAAGAGGGGTGTTCAGCCAAACGTCCACTCCAGAGACCAACTTTAGAGCCATCTCCATATCATAGCCCGGCAGGTAAACAATTTTTACATCATCACCAAGGTTTTTAGCACCGGCAAAAATGCGCTCCATCATCCGCTTACCATCCCCATCTTTGGGATGAGCCTTACCCGCATATATAACCTGGAGTTTTCCCTTACCGATCCTGCGAAGCCTCTCAACATCCGAAAACAAAAGATCAGCCCTCTTATACGCTGTGGCCCGGCGCGCAGAGCCTATAGTTAAAACATCCGGATCCATGGTAACTCCGGTATTTTTTTTCACAAGCCGCATAAGTTTACGTTTTGCAGACTGGTGCGCGGCCCAGATCTTATCATCGGGAATTCTACCGATTCGCACAAAGAGTTCCGGTTCGTTTGCCCAACCCCTAAGATACTCGTCGTAAATAGCTTTGAAATCATCGCAGGTCCATGTGTATGAATGTACACCGTTTGTGATGGAGTGTATTGCGTAACCGGGAAACATGCTTTGGGAAACCTCACCGTGTTTTTTAGCCACTCCATTTATGTAGTTGCTAAGGTTCAGGCCAAGAAGCGTCATATTAAGCGCATCATTTCCACCAACCTCCATAAGCACCTTCATGGGAACAACTTCGCCCATCACCTCGCTCACAAGATCGTAGGAAAATTTATCGTGCCCGGCCTCAACAGGAGTGTGCGTTGTAAAAACACATAGTTCGCGCACCTCATCAAAATTCCAGACAAGTCTCTCATCCCAAACATCCTCTATGTCTTTCTTAAACCGGTTAATAAGTTCAAGGGTAAGAAGGCCGGCATGCCCCTCGTTCATATGATATTTTCGGATTCCGTAATAGCCAAACTCATCCAGCATACGAACTCCGCCGATGCCTAGTACTATCTCCTGCTTAAGACGATAACGATCATCTCCGCCGTAGAGGCTATGACTTATAACCCTGTCTTGTTCATCATTTTCAGGCATGTCGGTATCAAGAAGATATACCGGCACAACACCGCCTGTAACGCTACGAACCTCGTAAAGCCACGCCTGGACCCGAACCCTCCGTCCCTCAATTTCAACCGATATCCGATTGGGAAGAAGCTTCATGTATTTCTCGGGCTTCCACTCCACGGGAAACTCCATCTGATGACCTTCGGAATCTATCTCCTGTCTGAAATAACCCTTACGGCACATGAGGGTTACAACCACCATCGGTAGATCCAGATCAGCCGCCGACCGTATGGTATCTCCAGCAAGAACTCCAAGACCTCCACTATAAGTCGGGATGTCGTTTTGCAGGCCTATCTCCATCGAAAAATACGCTATCTTAGGTTCAGCCGTAAATGCCTGTTTTCTATCCATACAAAATAACTCCTTAAAATATTTAATATTTTAAAGTCAGTCTATCAATTAACCACTATCCCTGCGTATCCTACTACTCTGCTCATGTCTCCGCTTACTTCACCCGAGGTTCTGTAATCCAGAAGCTCGGCAGCAACAGCCCCCAGATTACGGGCACTGAAAAGCATAGCTGTTACCGGAGCGTATCCACACATAGTGATTCCGTTTTCCCGCA
This sequence comes from uncultured Nitrospirota bacterium, assembly GCA_964462885.1. GTDB lineage: Bacteria > Nitrospirota > Thermodesulfovibrionia > SZUA-242 > SZUA-242 > JALUUO01. The sequence continues at coordinate 155 of CAYWZR010000197.1, read as the reverse complement.
CAACCCTGTGCAGCCCTTCTGGGTCTATATCAAGCACCTCGTTTATGGCAAGCCTGTCCAGCCTTCTGGCCTCGACATCGGAAACCTGATGACTCATATCCGAACTGGCCACTATAGTCACCGGATAATTCAGCTGACTTATGGCCTTTGCCAGC
>CAYWZR010000196.1:0-4534 GCA_964462885.1 uncultured Nitrospirota bacterium | reverse complement strand
CCGGATTTTGAATCCGGCGCGTCTACCAATTCCACCACTCCGGCTAGACGGATGCCTAAGAGTTAAGCATTCTTGAACGATGTCGATGCTTATATAAACTAGCATAACTTAGCAGATTTATTGAAGGTCTTTTTACCTTGTGGAGAAAAGAAAGTATATAATAAATGTTAAATAATATTAATCAGGTTATTATACTTTTTGGAGGTAATGATTTTATGGCTATTTACAATTTTCGTAGGCTATTGCTGCTCTGTCTGATTATTCTAATTTCGGTAGGTTGCGGGGATGTAACAAAGAGCAAACTTAAGTACTATGAAAAAGGAGTTTCAGCTTTTAATGAAGCTAAGTTTAATGTTGCAGTAATAGAGCTAAAAAATGCTGTAAGCAAAGATCCAAATTACTTCGAAGCAAGGTTTTACCTTGGCCGAACCTACTTAAAGACAGGCAAGATAGAGTCAGCAGAGCGGGAGCTCAAGAAGGTGCTGAAGCTCAAACCTGACTTTAAAGATGCACTTCTACCGCTGGCCAAGGCGTTGCATTTTCAAAATAAACTGGACGAGGCTATTGAAACTATTGATAAGTATCTTGACACCAATCTGGAAGACGTGGATGCCCTCGAAACAGCTGCAGCAATTCATGTAAGCCGGAACGATTTTCAGGAAGCGCATAACCTTCTCTCCAAAACCATTGCTCTAGATTCCGGGAAAGCCTCGGCTTATCTTATTCTTGGCAACCTCTACGCAAAAGAGGAGAATCTGAAAGAGGCTCGCAAGGCCTTCGAAAAAGCGATCAGCTTAGATCCTGACAACCTGCTTCCTCCCCTCTACAGCCTAGCCTTTATAGAGCAGCGTGCAAACAATGAGGCAAAGGCGCTTGAGTACTACGATCGGATATTGAAGGTAGATCCAAACCAGGTAAACGCCATGACCGAGATGGCCCTTATTCATATTCGGCAGGGCCGGCTGGACATCGCTATGGAAACAGCCGAAAAATTACTTGCAATGAATAAAGACCGGCCTGAAGGCTACTACATAAGAGGTCTTGTCCATTTACGAAAGAAAGAGTCTGGCGAGGCGATTATTGATTTTCAGAGTGTTCTAAAATATGTCCGGAATTTTGCGGCTGTCAATTTTTTTCTGGGTCAGGCCTTGTTCGAGGAAGGCAACTACGAACAGGCAGTAACCGCCCTAAGACGTGCGATAGAGGAGAACAAAAACTTGTATCAGCCTCATGTGATACTGAGTATGATCTACCAGAAAAAAGGGTGGACCGATGACTCGGTTATCGAGGGGAGAAAGGCTGTACAAAAGGCTCCAGACAGCGCAACCGCTCATCATACGCTTGGAAGCGCATATATGCTCATGAAGAAATTTGACTTGGCGTTTGTAGAATTCGATAAATCCATAGAACTCGACCCCAATATTACAGACACATACCTTAAACGTGGTGTTTACTTTCTGCAGGCCGGAAAGGGAGATAAGGCGGCAAAGGAGTTTGAAACCGCTCTTAAGGTTGATCCGCAATCCATCCGGTCAAGGTTAACAACGGCAATTTTTTACTTGAAGCAAAAAGACTATTCAAAGGCTATTGATACCTGCAAGAACGGGCTTGACGGCGAAGCTTCAGACGCCATTTTATACAACGTAATCGGGGTCGCCAGAATTGCTACAGGAGATGAGCTGGCGGCAGAGGAGAGTTTCAGAAAGGCTATAAAAATAGCCCCTGGTTTTGCCGCGCCTTATTTTAATATGGCCAGGCATTATATTGCCAAAGATGAGCCTGAGAAAGCGCTTGCAGAGTACGAGGCTCTTACCTTAGTTGATCCTAAAAACGTGCCGGCTTTGCTCAAATCGGCAGTGTTGCTTGAAAAACTTAATCAGACTGGTAAAGCCAAGAAAAAATACCTTGCGGCAGGTCGTGTTGGCTCGTCTGAAGGTTCTCTGGCGCTTGCAGCGTACTATGCCAGAAACAAAGAATATGATCTCGCCGAAAAGATCGCTGACCAGCTTTTAAGCAGTGAGCCGGAAAATCTAAGGGCAAGGAATTTTAAGGGAATGCTCTACTTCCAGAAACGCGAGCTGGATAAAGCCCGAAAGGAGTATGAGAAGATCAAAAAAGCCAGACCGGATTTGGTTGCAGGCTACATGAAACTGGCTGCTGCTTATGAAGCCTCCGGCAATTACGAGGCTGCCCTGTCGGAGTTAAGGCAGGCTGTTATCAAGGCGCCTAAAAATAAGCTGGTATTGGCACAAATGGCTAGTCTACAGATTAAGAAGAAAGATTTTTCATCAGCCATTTCGGCAGCTGATGTGATTATTGAGATGGATCCAGAGAGCGGCCTTGGCTACTACCTCAAAGCCTTGGCATATATTTCAAACAATGGGGACAATAACCAGCAAGACAAGGAGGCACAAAAACTCCTGCTGAAGGCCCGAAAACTTGCTCCGAAAAATGGACAGGTTCTAATGACTCTTGGGGCGCTGCATATAAAACATAGAAGCTATAAAGATGCTTTGAAGGTATTTAAAGATGCTTTGCGTCTTTCTCCAGGTTCGGGTGTAGTTTATTATAATATAGCCACAACTTATGATAATTTAGGGGAGAAAAAAGCCGCGATAGAAAATTATCGTAATGTGTTGAAAATACTCCCCAACCATATCCCGTCATTAAACAATCTCGCGTTTCTGTATGCCGATACTAATACCAGCCTTGATGAGGCTATCACGTTTGCAAAGCGGGCTTTCAAACTTTCAAAGGGAAATCCTAAAGTTGCAGACACCCTAGGGTGGGCTCTTTATAAAACTGGTAAACTTGATGAGGCATTTAAGCATATAAGTGCTGCTGCTGAGGAAAACCCCGGCAATCCATCTATTAAGTACCACCTGGGCCTTATTTACCTTAAAAAAGGAAACAAAGACAAGGCGAAAGAGGCCTTGAAACAGGCGCTTGAGACTCCGCAATTTCCCGAGCGTAGAAAGGTGGAGGAACTTCTTAACAGGCTGTAATATCAATAGATTTCATCGCAAAGAGTACGATCAAGAACGACGATGACAATGCCGATAAGGATAAATGACTGATTTAGTTTAATTTAAATTTATTTAATTGCTTAGATTTAATTGAATTATGCTAATCTTATGAGGCCTTAAAAATGGATAGATTACGACAACTTTTCATTCTCGCATTTTCTTTACTTTTGCTGGCTCTGGATTTCAGTGCAGCTAAGGCAGAGGATTTTATCTTTGGGGCAGAGGACGTTATTCAGGTTTCTATCTGGGGAAATCCTGAGCTTGGCGTGACTGTGCCCGTCAGACCTGATGGTAAGATCTCTCTCCCGCTGGGCGGGGATATCCAAGCGGCAGGCAAAACGCCATCCCAGTTACGGGAGGCTATAGCCGAAGAACTGAAAAGATATATCAAAACCCCTTCTGTTTCCGTTGTTGTAATGGAGGTGAACAGCCCAAGGATATATCTTATTGGAAACAGCGGCGAAGCCGGAGTTATTACCCTTAGAAGCGAGATGACAATACTACAGCTTCTTGCCCGACTCGGAGCTATAGGGGATCTTGATCTTGAGAGAGTTTATATAATCCGTAACCATAAAAGACTGGATCTTGACTTACGAGAGCTTGTTGAAAAAGGGCTTGCGGAACAGGATATCCTTCTGCAAGCAGGTGATATAATCAGCATTCCGAATGCTTTTGCTAACAGAATTACTGTGTTGGGAGAAGTAAATACCCCTGGCAATATTCAGTTCAGACCCGATCTTACTCTTATTGATGTCTTAGTAGAGTCGGGCTGGGTAACGGAATTTGCCAACTTAAAAAAAGTGCTTGTTATCAGGGGGGTAGGGTCAGAGCAGAAAACCTTCGAAATCAATGTTGCATTGATCAAAAAGGGAGAAAAGCTTGAGACCAACATGAAAGTAGTTCCTGGTGATCTTGTGATTGTCAAGGAAAGGATGTTTTAGCGCATGGCCCAAGAGCAGAATTTACAACAGCAGTTAGATATTAGGAAATACTTAGGGATCGTTGCCCAGAGCAGATTTTTAGCCCTTGGACTTTTCCTTCTTGTTCTTTCGGTTGTGAGTTGGGGAAGTTTTTTTATGAAAAATGTGTATGAGGCTAAATCCTTAGTTTTGATGGAAAAAGCTCAGGTGTTAACACCGCTTCTAAGGGGCATGGCGGTGGATTCGCGTTCCGAGGCGCTTCTTAGAACCATCAGGAAAAATATGCTAAGCCGCAATATCATTGAAAAGGTGATTAAGAAGGTTGATCTGGATGCCAAGATTGAAAACGACGCACAGTATGAAGGGCTCATAGAAGGAATGCAAAAGACAGTCTCAATCAAGGTGCAGGGTGATGACTTGTTTGAAGTCTCATACAGCGGAGGTGATCCAATGCTCGTAAGAGACGTTGTCAATGCCCTGGTGAATACCTATATAGAAGCAAATATGGGATCGGCCAGAGGAGAGGTCTACAAAGCTATTGATTTTATACAGGAGCAGATTATGGTTTATAAGGAAAGGCTGGATGAG
>CAYWZR010000195.1:0-4603 GCA_964462885.1 uncultured Nitrospirota bacterium | reverse complement strand
AAGCCGCTTCAAGTTCGGACCGATCAATCGGATCAGTCGTGTAGGCCCAACGCTGGGGAATTATCATGAATTCTGTTACTTCCACCCTAAGGTCATTGAACTCGTTTCTTGCAACATGGGCATAGTTCAACCGGTTCAGGTCACGCCTTATGTTGTTAACTGCGTTTGAAGCAACCCAGCCGATAAGGCAGATTACCAAAATATAAAAAAATGCAAAAAGAGCGAGCCGCTGCTTAAGGGTCATTAATCAGCCTTATTTCAGAGAGGGTTTTTTCGTAGAGCTTCAGATACTGCTGCACACGCCCGGACCACGAAAAATCAATGGACATTCCGTTTTGAACCACCACCTTCCAATGTGCCGGTCGTCTCAAAAAAATCTTAAGAGCACGATCTACAGCAGCAAAAAACGAGCGGGCAGTGAAACCGGTAAACAAATAACCGTTCTGCCGACTTCCCTTTTCGATTACAGTATCTGCCAATCCCCCTGTCTTACGCGCCACAGGAACTGTCCCATAACGCATGGCAATCATCTGTCCAAGTCCGCATGGCTCGTACCTGGAAGGCATTAAAAACATATCCGAGCCGCCGTATATGCGGTGTGCAAAGTCTTCGTCAAAACCTATTTTCACATACAGAGTTCCCTTGTAACGATCCATTAGCTTGAGCATCTCCTGCTCAATCGGTTCGTCTCCGGCTCCAAGTACAATCATTTGTACCTCATGTTTCTTAAGCAATTTTTCAGCAACAGCAACAACCAGGTCGGTCCCTTTCTGCTCTGACAAACGTGTAACCAATCCGATAAGCGGTTTTTTCTTCAAAGGCCTGAAGCCACATTCACGTTGCAAAGTGGCCTTGCAAGTCTGTTTTCCAGCCATATTATCACTACTGTAGTTGGCCGGAAGACAGGAATCAGTAGCAGGATTCCAGTATGCAGTGTCTATTCCGTTTAGAATACCGCTTAAGTCGGCTCTTCTTTTGCGAAGAATACCGTGTAATTCAAAACCATGTTTTTCGGTCAAAATTTCGCGTGAGTAACCAGGGCTTACCGTTGTAAGTCTATCGGAATAGACAATGCCGGATTTCATTAAATTGATCTTGCCGTAAAACTCAATTCCTTCCATATTAAAATGCTCCCATCCTACGCCAAGGAGCGGCATATCCAGGTGCCAGAACCGGCCCTGATACCCCAGGTTGTGAATTGTAAAAACCGAGGCTGTATCACCCATGTAACGCTGGTAAAGAGTTTTCATATATAAGGGTATAAGCCCGGTCTGCCAGTCATTGCAATGAATAACATCAGGAGAAAGTTTTAATCTGCGGACCGTTTCCAGAACTCCACGGGAAAAAAAGATGAAGCGCGATACATTATCCAGGTAATCACCGGCATAGTTGCCGTATAAACCGTCACGATCAAAAAAACGGTCGTTTTCTATAAAATATACCGGCAAGTTTTCTTCGGTCTTTACCGCCTGCCAAATTCTTCCTGTTTCTATGCTCTGTCCAAGACGAATCGAAAACCTGACACTAAGCGGCTTCAGTTTGAATCTTTGCCTGACTGTGCGGTAAAGCGGCAGTATGACCGAGGCATCAGCGCCCTGCTTTCGAAGCTCCACACCGAGCGCTCCGACCACATCCGCCAGGCCGCCGGTTTTTGCATACGGAACCGACTCGGATGCAGCAAGCAGAATTTTCATATTCTGGCGTCGCGCAGAAACTTGGCCGCCTCCTCGGGCGGCGTAGGGTTAATGTGAAAGCCGGAACCCCACTCGAAACCGGCAAGCTTTGTCAGCTTAGGCATAATCTCGATATGCCAGTGATAGTAGTCGTTCACCTCATTGGTGAAAGGGGATGTATGGACAACAAAGTTGTAAGGAGGATTGTCCAGTGTTTTGTCGATTCTGCGCAAAGATTGCTGAAGGATCTCTGCAAGACCTGCATATTTGCCTTCGTAGGCATAATCGAAATGGGATTCGTGCTGCTTTGGGAGAATCCATGTTTCAAAAGGCACCCTGGGAGCATATGGCGAAAGCGCAATAAAATTTTTATTCTCCCATATTATTCGAGCTCCTGTTTCTAGTTCCTGCCTTACAATATCGCAGTAGATGCAGCGTTCCTTGTAGTTGTAGTATCCCCTGGCTCCCTCCATTTCTTCCTTAACAAGAGATGGAACAATGGGCAGGGCGATAAGTTGTGAATGCGTATGCTCCAGCGTAGCTCCAGCAACTTCTCCCTCGTTTTTAAAGATTAAAACGTATTTCAGCCGCTTGTCCTTCTTTAAGTCGGACATTCTAAGATGGAACGTCCAAAGAACATTCTCTATGGATTTAAGCGGCATTGTAGAGATAGTGTCCTCGTGTACAGGCGACTCGATAACCACCTCGTGTGCACCCACGCCACTCATCATATCGTAGACACCATCTCCCACTCGTTCAAGCATGCCCTCAACATGAAGAGCCGGAAACTTATTAGGGACCACGCGGAGAGTCCAATCACTGGAGTCTGGTGGACTGCCTTCCGGTCGGAAGGCCATGATTTCGGCCGGAGTTGTGTACTCATTGCCATGGCAGAAAGGACAAAAACCACCCTTTTTTCTGGGTGTGCGAGTAGAAAAATCAGACGGGCGTTTACCCCGTTCAACTGAGATTATAACCCACCTGCCTATGATAGGATCTTTACGGAGTTCAGGCATAACAAACAATACCCTCCTTAGTGAAAATAGGCTAAAAGCTAAGGGCAAAAGGCAATAAAGGTAGTAAGCAGTCGAGCCCTCTCAGCCGTTAGCTCTTTACAATGAGGTTCATTATATCACAAGGGCAGGCACAGGGGGCCTAGAACACCGTAGGGGCACCCCCCTGTGGTTGCCCAATTTTTTCAGACCTCACGCCTTTCATTGCTTGAAGCCGTTTCCATGATTTTATGAATTCTGGGTACCATCTTTGAAGGATCGGGCAGAATGCCCTCCATAAGCATGGCGCTTTCAAAGAGTTGTTCACAGCATTCAGCCACCAAAGTAGAGTTGGAATCATCTTTATTGATAGAGACAAGATTCCTGATAAGCGAGTTATCCTTGTTCACTTCAAAAACCCTTTTAGCCATATGGAAGTTGCTATCGATCATACTCATAGCCTTCTGCACCTGTATGCTGGGGCCTCCACTCGGTGTGACCAAAATGCAGGGACTTTCGGCAAGCCGCGTAGAGGCTTTGACATCCACAACCCTGTCGCCAAGGATCTCCTTAAATCTTGCAATAAGTGTGTCAAAGGCTGACTCAAAAGCTAAAGTCTCAGGCTTTTCTTCCTTTTTCTCCTCTTCCTTTTCTTCATCCTTGTCTGTTTTAATGTTTTTTAAATCGTCGGGAGAGACCTGATCTGCTGACTTAAGTGACTTCTTTTCGAATTCACCTATATGTGACAGAACAAAATCATCCACAGGATCATACAGGTAGAGTACCTCTATCTTCTTTTTGCGGAACATCTCAAGATGCGGACTTACATCCAGTACAGAACGGTCGGAGCCGACAAGATAGTAGATAGACTCCTGCCCCTCCGGCATCCGATCAGTATATTCTTTCAACGTAATCAACTCTTCACGATTCTTTGACGAGGAAGAGTTAAAAAGCAGAAGCTTTGCAAGCCGCTCCTTGTTGTCGTAATCAGTGGTAACTCCCTCCTTGAGTATGCGGCCAAACTCCTCATAAAATTTAATGTAATCTTCACGCCTGCCGGCAAGCATATCCGCCATATGTTCGAGAAGTTTTTTTACAACATATCTGCTTATTTTCCGCAGAACCGCATTGTCTTGAACCGTCTCTCTGGAGACATTAAGTGTTATATCCTCAGAGTCGACCACACCGCGGACAAACCGCAGGTAGTCAGGAATAAGGTCTTTGCAGTTGTGTTGAATAAGAACTTTTTGAGCGTAGAGGTCCGGCCCGTGTTCAAGCTTACCCATTCCGAGTTTTTCTAGGTTTGTTTTGGGCAGAAACATTATGGCTTTAAATGACAGCGGCGCATCGCTGGCCAAATGAAGAGTCGTGGCCGGACCCTCAAATGAGTTTGTCAGAAATTTGTAAAACTCCTCGTACTCATCAGCCGACACCTCGTTCTTGGATTTTGTCCATAGAGCGGCTACCTGATTTACCTCTTTTTCTCCAACGTGGATTGGATAAGGCACAAAGTTTGAATATTTTTTGATAATGCCCTCTATCCTGGCAGCATCAGCAAACTCGGCAGCATCCTCTTTAAGCTGAATTTCAATCCTGGTGCCACGCTTATCAAGCTCGACCTCGCGAATGGTATAGCCACCCTCACCATTAGAGACCCACATCTGGCCAGGTTCGTCCTTAAGGTACGATTTAGAAAGTACACGGACCTCAGAAGCAACCATGAAGACGGAGTAAAATCCCACCCCGAACTGACCTATAAGATTAATGTTTTCATCCTGCTTGTTTTCAGCGAGCCGCTTCAGAAACTCCATGGAACCGGACTTGGCGATAGTGCCCAGATTCCGGGTCAGTTCAGCCCTGGTCATACCAACTCCGGTATCGGTGATAGAGATGATTTTATGTTTATCATCGATCTCAATTTTGACCTCAAGAGGGAGC
>CAYWZR010000194.1:0-4604 GCA_964462885.1 uncultured Nitrospirota bacterium | reverse complement strand
GCCTTGGATAGTTTCTCGTCAGAGGTTATGGTGACAGGAGAAAGAATCATGCCACTTTCCGACTTTTTCACCAGCTCAACCTCTGCGGCCTGCTGCTCAAGCGTCATGGCCCTGTGCATAAAGCCAATACCTCCCTCACGAGCCATAGCAATAGCCATACGGGAATCGGTGACAGTATCCATGGCAGAGCTCAAAACAGGGATATTAAGTTTTATGGACCTGGTCAGATATGTGGATACCGAGACTTCTCCGGGCAGCACATCAGACTTGGAGGGAACAAGCAGCACATCGTCAAAGGTCAGTCCAACTCTGATATTCTCGTGGCGCATTACTCTGACCTCCTACAGAAAATTGTAATCCGGATAATATAACACCCTTATTTCAGTATTGGCAACAGTGTAAACCTAATTGTTGCATAAGTTTTTGTAGTTGAGTAGGGGCAGGTTTTAAACTCGCCCCTAAATATCAGGAATTAAAGGTGGCGGCAGCCGATGAATTGTTGACTTGTGGCTCTGGATGATAAACACCCTTAAGCTCATTCATAAGCTCATGGACCGACATAATCCTATCCACATAATCAGCGCTTGTGCCAACTGTGTAAATCGGACTCTCTTTGTCTGCATTATAACCTGCGGCGCTCATAAGACCATTACAGATGCAGAAGCAGGACTCATTATCTTCTTTGGCCGGACAACGCGTATATTTGCCTTCCTTGTCTTTTGTCAGCACATAACCTTTATTGCATTTCGGTTTTCTGGCGCGGCAAAGAGCATCCTTATACATCGGCGAGTCTTTGATGACTCTAAAAGGAAGGCCGCATGGAGAACCTGGCTTATGGGCCACAATAATGTTATCACTGTCTGCCTTAAGTACAGCCGCCTTGTAAGAGGGCGAAGCGGAACTTTCCTCTGTAGCCAAAAACCGCGTACCCAACTGCACACCGTCAGCTCCAAGCTCCAAAAACCGCATGATATCTGCGTGCGTATATATTCCTCCAGCAACAATTACAGGAAAGTCGCCATGCTTAATTGCCATATCTTTAACAGGAGGAAGGAGGTTCTCCAGCCGATTTTCCTCAAGCTCAACCTGGTCAATACGAAAACCTAAATGACCGCCGGCAAGTGGACCTTCTAAAATAGCAGCATCCGGTCGATACCCCTGCCGTTGCCATCTTTTGCAGATAATATTGAGTGCCCTGGCTGATGATACAATAGGAATCAAAGCAGTATGTTTGGCTTGTGCAATTGACGGCAGAGTCATGGGCAATCCAGCGCCAGAGATTATCATGTCCGCACCAGCAGCAATTGCACCTCTTACCGAGTCCAGGTAGTCCCGTACCAAAGCCACCATAATATTTATACCAGTAACACCACCACGGCTTTTGGCAAGGGAAACCTCTTCATAAGCCGCCTCATAAGCGTTATACTTTTTATTGTTGCGCTTACCGAGTAAACGGTCGAGCGCCGCACTCGAAATAATACCAGCCCCACCCTCAGCCGCGACTGCGCTGGCCAGAGGATGAAGGGACACTCCAATTCCCATACCTCCCTGGATTATGGGGACATCGAGTTTAAAACCCTTGATCATAAGTGGTGAAAACATTAATTAAGTATAAATCAAATTTCTTTAAATTATTTTAAAATAAATATCAGTGTATAATCGCTTATAAACGTCAAAATAATCAAGAAGGCTCTACGGATGCAGGAGAAAAGACTATGGCAAAACTATGTCCGCCGTCAATGGCATTTATGCTGTACAACCCTGTCAGAAAATTTTTTACTAATAGAATTCGCATTATCCGCGATGCTGGGATTACCACAGATTCGGTGGTGCTGGAGGTCGGTTGCGGCAACGGTTTTTTTACAGAAATGCTTGCACAAACCGCCCGCAAGGTGATCGCAGTGGAGGTTCAGGGGGAGATGGCCAAGAAGCTTTCTATGAACCTTGAACAGAAAGCCCCGAGCCCTTCAGTCGAAATTTACGTGGAAGATATTTCAGAGCTTTCACTTCCGAGTGAAAGCATAGACGTAGCATTTCTTTATTACAGTTTTCATGAAATTAAAAAGCAGGATGCTGCCTCAGCCGTCATAGCTCGTGCAGTAAAAAGTGGAGGAATTATTGCCCTATACGAACCGACCATAGAGGTCGGAAGCAAGGCTATGGATCAAAGCATAGGTATGTTTGAAAAACATGGCTTCACCTCTCCCTTTCAGAAAGGGAAAACTTTTTTTACCAGGCAAGCATTAATGGTAAAGAGTGAAAAAAATAATGAATAATAATGCAGAAATTGAAACGTTGCGTAAGGCAGGCTGCTCCGAAGACGTTATTGAGCATTGCCTGGCAGTCTGCCGCCTTGCCGTTTCAATAGCAGATGATGTAGAGATAAATATAGACAAAAATCTTTTGAAAAGAGGTGCGATACTGCACGACCTGGGCCGAAGTCGAACCCAGGGAATTGCTCATGTAACTGAAGGCGCACGCTTGGCCAGGGAACTAAAACTCGGCCAGGATGTCGAGAGAATAATCGATCGGCATATCGGTGCCGGCATAACCGCAAAAGAAGCTGCGGCCCTGGGCCTTCCGGCAAAAGACCATATTCCTGAAACACCGGAAGAAAAAATTATCGCATATGCCGACAATCTTACACGCGGTAAAAAAACTGTCTCTTTTGAGGAAAGTCTAAGTATGTTTAAAGAAAAACTGGGATCTGAGCATCCGGCTATAAACAGGATGGTCCGTCTCAACAAAGAGATCGAAAGCTGGAAAAAACAATAAAATACAGAGAAATTACCAGCCCTTCCAACCTGATGGTAAAGGAGATGCTACGCCTGACCTCCGAGCGCACGCATGAGGGAAGACATAAAACATTTATTACCGAGGGCCCTCATCTGGTTGAAGCAGCCCTGAATTCACCACGGGTTAAATTTAAAAGGATTTTTATCACTCCGGATTTTCTAGAAGCTTTTTTAGAAAAATTTACGGAAAAAAACATTTCCGCTCTGAAGAGCAAAGACATAGAGATAATTTTGGCTTCAGAGCCGGTTATCAAAAAACTTTCAACCACCATCACTCCCCAGGGCATTGTGGGCGTAGCAGAAATGACACCTCCAAGCCTGGAGGAAATTTGTAATCAGGGAGATTCTGTAAACGATATATTTCAAGATATATTTCACGATATATTTATTGTTGTAGCCGATGCTGTTCAAGACCCGGGCAATCTGGGCACTCTTATCAGAACCGCCGATGCCGCCGGAGCCGACGCACTGGTGACTTTATCTGGCTCATGCGATCCATATTCACCAAAGGCTCTTCGCGCCGCTGCCGGAAGTCTTTTCAATCTTCCAGTAGTACAGGCAGATACCAATAAGTTCATACGCTGGTCAGCCGAAAAGAATATAAGGATAATAGGTACTGACATCAACGCTGAGAAAACTATTTATAATACATCACTCTGCGGGCAACTATGTCTGGCCTTTGGAAACGAGGGACAGGGGCTAAGCAGTACGCTCAGACAAGCCCTTGCCGAAGAGTTTGTGATCCCAATGCCAGGCCATGCCGAGAGCCTTAATGTTACAGCGGCAGCCGCGATCTGTATTTTCGAGGTTGTCAGACATAGAAGAGGGAATTAAATAATAATATAGTTCAGCCACCAAGACACAAAACAATCAAACCTTAATAGGGTTTTAAGTACTTTCTTTCTAAAAAAAAAGTTTTTTCTTTGTGTCTTGGTGTCTTGGTGGCCCCAAAAATGGCATAGGTAAATTTTTATATCAAACTTTCTAAATAGGAGAAACTTCAATGTCAGAACAATGGAAAGAAAAAGTAGAAGACAGGGTAGAGACAGTAGAAAATATTGATTTTTCTAAGGAAGAAGAACAAATATATGAGGAATCCATAACCCGGATAAAGGAGGAGTTGGACTCAGGCCTGGGTTTTGACGAGGCCTGTTCAAAACTTGTTGTTGATGATGAGGAATTCAAACGCCTGATAATCGACGACTACCTGAAGATGACCATCGCAGACCTACACTTTAACAAAGAACAATCCACACAGGAAGTGGCCGACATGCTGAAGGTTCCAGAGACAAGGATTGCAAATGCACGGACTGAAATGCTGGATGAAGTTCTCCAGGCATCTGTTGATGCCTATCACACAGAAAGTGGCGAAGCAGAGGGGCCGACCGGCAATGCCTAAAGGATGGATATTTTGACTGAAACAGCACAAAAAGAACTAAGAAAAAAAGCAAAGCAGTTTGCCAAAACTCTGCCCACACCGCTTTTTTACCAGGATTACAAAAACGAGGCTGAAAGATCGGCTCAGATCCTTGAGACGTCAAGTCAAATTGCCGTCTGCAAAAAATTTATCGGCCAGTCTGCCGAGAACCTGGGACATGGAATCAAGCATGCACTTGCTGTGGCCCGCGACGCAGGTATATTGATGCATGCTGAAGCGGTTAGTCTCAACATTCCTGCCACGCGCATAGACGAGCTTATACTTGCCGTACAGATTGCAGCGCTACTGCACGACATAAAAAGAATCGAGAAAAACCATGCACTGGCAGGAGCCGCCAAAGCCGGGATTATACTTCGGGATCTCGATATCCC
>CAYWZR010000193.1:0-4626 GCA_964462885.1 uncultured Nitrospirota bacterium | reverse complement strand
CCTGCTACACGTTCTGGAACATCATGACCTAGAATACGGGCACCCAGTACCACACCCATACCATCGATGTTGATTATTTCACAAGCGCGTATAGACTCATTCAACGCTGGGTCTTTGCGCATATTTACGATCTTAGCGACATTTACCACCACGTGCTGGGTGAAGGAACGAGCAGCCACCTTCTGATCAATAAGAGAAACTGTCTCGGCCATGCTAGCCACATCCATGGGACAACCAAGCATCTCAATACGTTTCATTTGACTTCATCAAGACAAGAGCGGTTTATCCGCGCATATCGTTTAATTGAATTTTGCTTTGAAACTACAAACACTTTGCGTAACAGTAATCTGTAGCCATTGTTTTTCTGTGTTCGTTCATAAACCTATTATAGAATGCCAGACCGTAGTACGCCCATGCCTGAGTCCAGCGTATATAGTTGATTTTATTGGTATACCAGCGATGTTTCTGGTATATAAACCGATGCTTATTTGGTAGATACATGGTTTTCACGGCAGAACTCATTATCTTCTGGGCCAGAATTATATCATCCTCTGTGCCACCCACTTTAAGCAAGGTCAGTACACCCTGAGAGAAGCTATGCATATCAAGCGGGTAGATTTTATTGTGGTAATATTTTGCGGTTCCATCCTCAAGAAAGAAGGTCTCCCGGTAGTAACTCATTCCACGTACAATGCTCTCATCAAACTCTGTAATGTTCAGTGCCTTACGTATCATATCCAAAGCTTCTAAATTATAACCGGTATGAAAGCCATCAATAAATTGGTGGTGATGCCGAGCTCCATAGACCCATGCACCATTCTTATGCTGTTCATTTACGGATTGTCTGGCGACAGTTAACGCCGCATCCTGAAGTTCGTTATCATCCAACTCAGTGCCAGCTAGTGCCAGCCACGCAGCACCCCAGAGACTGGCATTATGCACAAAGGCAGTCTCACCAGGAATATAAGCAAAAAATATTCTGCCATCGGCCTCTGTTAACAGGTGCTTATAGATAAATCTGGCAGCATTAAGGGCAACTGCTACAAAATCATCCCGCTTCATCACCTTTCCCAGCTCATAAAGTGCACGTGCTACATAGCAGGTGGTAATGATGTTTGGCTTTCCCTTGGGAACATAGAAAGCCCTTGCTTGCCAATTAAAGTGATATCCCCAACAAGGGTGCTGCCATACTGTCTCATCACTTTTTTGTGTAATTAACCAATCTGCAAGCTCTGTGACATCATGCAAAAAACGTTCATCAGAAGTACGGCTAAAGTCATCTAGCATTCCAAGGATAAAAAGGCTAACTCCCTTGGGGTTTCTTCGTTTCGCCACTCCAAACAATGGACGCATATTGATTGGCAAACGCTTACCTAACTGCAACCAAGCTAACCGTGATAATTTATTTTGGGCTAATCCTGTCTTGTTGAAGAATGTACTATTTAAATAGTCAAACGGATCATAACCAGAAAAACCAGCACTACGTACAGGGTTTAGTATGTCATTACTAACTTTTTCGTAATCCATTTTGTCTAAGCGGTTACACACCCGAACCCGGGTGTACGGAAACTACCTATGTATTACTTCTATTCAAACTCTTTCATTCAATAGAGCTAAATCAACCGTTACTGGCATACCTATTGTCATTGACTCAACAACCATGACAGATGCCATGCTCGTTGACATAAGGTATTTGTAATCTATACAGGTTTTACCGTTTCTCAGGCCTGTTACCCAGGCATCCAGCATTGCACGTTGCCCTTTATCTTGAGCCCCTAGTTTTTTATGCGTTACCTCTGCATCACCGCCATAGAGCACAACTTCTTTAAAATCATAAAGTTGAGCCGAGCGCCCGCCACCAAATACCTCAATATATTCCTTTGGCATTGCCTTTGATCCATCAGCGGTATATGTAATATTTGCAACACTGCCGTTTTCAAAGCCCAGAGTAATACAGAGGTTATCGTTAAGAAGCGGTGATTTTTCCGTCTTAGCGCTACCTAGCGCAAAAACTGTACGTGGCATACTACCGGTTAAGGCTGCTGCCAAGTCCACAAAGTGGCAACCTTCACCAATTATTCTCCCACCACCTATTGAGGGATCTTGAATCCAATGATCTGCCGGTATAGCACCGGCATTGACTCTGATATTCACAACCAGTGGGCTTTTTACCAATGAGAAATGGTCACAAATAATTTTTGTAGCTGGAGCAAATCGCCTATTAAACCCCACCATTATCTGTATCTGGTTATTAGAAATATATGCATTATGGATATTGGCCAACTCGTCCATATTCAGTGCAAGCGGCTTTTCCACATATACATGCTTACCACCGTTGATTGAACTTATAACGGCCTCGGCATGTGTATCGTGGCGAGTAGTCACCATGATGCAATCGGTATCATCAGCAAGCAGTTCAGCAAAGTCATCTGTGCAAAACCCAAACCCACATTTATTTGCAACTCCCTGTGCCGATCGACCACTTGCGGTAACAAGTCCTCTGAATTGAACATCCGGTCTATTCTCTAACGGTGGGATCAAACTTGCTGTGGCATAGTTACCAGCTCCGAAAAAGGAAATATTGAGTTTATCTTTATCTACAGGAGTAGGGCTTGTCTCAATACGTACAGAAGTGTTGGTCTCATTTTTTTGTTCATCGTACTTGAGTAATATTCCCAGGTATGGTTCTGTTTTCTTCCCTTCTATTAACTGGTATGCCTTAGGGGCATCATCAACATCAAAGCGGTGGGTTATTAGAGCTTTGACATTAAGCTTCTTTTGAGAAATAAGCTGAAGAATGGTTTCCATGTTTCTGCGTTCTGTAAAACGCACGTATCCGTAGGGATAGTCATGACCTCCTTCCTCATACGTCTGGTCATAGCGGCCAGGCCCATAGGAGCGAGAAATGACAATGCTGATCTCTTTCTTAAAGTAGTTTTCGCGAGGGATATCCATTTTCACTGCACCGACTACAACTACCCGGCCTTTATTTCGGGTTATTTCACCGCAGAGTTCAATGGGTTGATTGCTAGAAGATCCAGCGCAGACCAGCACACCATCAACCCCTTGTCCAGACGTGAGCGCATGGCAAAAACTCTCCACATCTCTAGTTGCATCAACACCATCTGCACCAAAATCCTTGGCTAACTCAACAAGCGTGGAATCCAAATCAGTACCTATAACCGTGCATCCGTTTGCTCGTAGCAGTTGTACGGCTATCTGTCCCAGTAATCCAAGACCTAGTACGAGAAAAGTTTCACCGATTTTTGGTTGCGCTAATCGCACACCCTGTAACGCTATGGCCCCTATTGTTGTAAAGGCAGCTTCCTCATATGTAACGTTTTCTGGTATTTTTACAACAAGATTTTGTGGAATGGCTGAAAATTCCGCGTGGTTGGCGTAATCTGCACCACCGCAAGCTACACGATCACCAGGTTGAATGCCTTCTATTTGTCCACCAACAGCAATCACATTACCTGAACTGCTATAGCCAAGGGGTGAGGGCGAATCTAACCTTGATTTTACAGTTTGAAAGGTCTTTTTTAGGCCTTCGGTCTTTATTTTAGCTAAGACCTGCTTGACTAAATCCGGGCGGGATTTGGCTTTTTGTAGTAAGCTCTTTTTCCCCATATCTATTTTGGTCTTTTCTGTTCCGGCACTGATTACTGAACAAGTGGTATTTATGAGGACGAATTTGTCATTAATATTCGGAACGGGCACATTATTAATTGCAACCACACCTGTTCTTAGCGTTTGAGTTACTTGTTTCATGACGATTCCTGTTTGCTATTTTGTAACTTAATGAATTGAGAAAAGTCTTTCTCAATTTTTCTTATCGTATAAATATACGAACCAGTTAGGTTTTTTCCGCAAGGTTTTTTCCTGCCATAAGTTTTGGATATTATTTTCATTTTTTATAGACATTTTGGTTAAATTCCGTGATTTCTGAACCATTGCTCCAGCGTAAGCAGTTGCCATATATGTTGAGCATTATCGCATCGGCCAGCTCTATCATTTTCAACCAGATTACGTAGTTCAAGGTTGTTAAACCAAGCACGTCCAGCCAATCCTTTAGAAGACAATACGTAGTCATCGACCATCTCTGCCAACTGTCCCCTTACCCATGCTCTCAAAGGTAAGGAGAAAGGTGATTTTGGCCGATAAATGATCTTATTTGGCAACCACTTTTCAGCCACTTTTTTCAGAACATATTTACTGATGCCATTTTTGATCTTCAAGGCTGGATCAATGTTAAATGCCAAGTCAACAACGTGTTTATCAATAAATGGAACCCGCACCTCAGTGGAGGCAGCCATGCTGGCGCGATCCGTGTATGTCTCATTGAGGGAAACCATGAACATATTCAGGTCGGTATAGCACATCTTGTCGAGCAAGCTGCGCTGCGTTGCTGAATTAAAAATCTTATGATGCTGAACACGCAAAGTGTTAAAACTGGAAGTGCCTATTTCCGGTAAAAGTCGGCCTAGTTCATCACAGTTATAATAACTATAACTGCGCAAAAAAGAATCTGCTTCAGGTTGACTGGCAAAAGACAGGAAACGTTTTGCCCAGCGTATTGGCACTATACCACGTCCAGCTATGTTTACTGGTAATTGTGTAACCAAA
>CAYWZR010000192.1:0-4641 GCA_964462885.1 uncultured Nitrospirota bacterium | reverse complement strand
TACCCCCCCGTTTTACGCGGAGGGCAAGGATAGGAAGAAAATAAAAAAGTGAAAGGAGCAGGGCAGGGGGCAGCCCGTAAGATGGCCCTAAATTGAGTAACGAGTAAAGAGCATAAATCTCTAAACTCTGAACTTTTAACCTAAAAACGGCAAGGATGCCGAAAAATCAAAATCACGGAGGATAGAAAAATGGCTTTAGTACTTAACACAAACATTGCTTCATTAAACTCACAGAAAAACCTTTCCAGATCCCAGGGCAGGTTGAACACAGCAATTCAGAGACTTTCATCAGGTCTCAGAATCAACAGCGCAAAGGATGATGCAGCAGGTCTTGCTATTTCCAGCAGAATGACAGCTCAGATAGCAGGCCTTAATCAGGCAGCCAGAAATGCAAATGACGGTATATCCTTGGCTCAAACGGCTGAAGGAGCTATGGACGAAATTACCAACAACCTTCAACGTATTCGTGAGCTGGCGGTACAGTCTTCTAACAGCACTAACAGCGCTTCGGACCGTGCCGCTCTCCAGGCTGAAGCATCGCAGTTAATTTCTGAAATTGATCGAGTTGCCAGTCAGACAGCTTTCAACGGTGTTAATTTGCTGGACGGTACTTTTACCAGTAAATCCTTTCAGGTTGGGGCTAATGCCAGCCAGACAATCAACATCACATCCATAACTAGCGCAAAGGCGAATTCGCTGGGTGTAGGTTCCTCTTCAAGTTACTCCACAAGTATAACCAACCCGACGGCTGTAACAACAGGTGTACTTACGGCTGGTGGAATTACCATTAACGGTTACGATGTTGGCGCATCTACGGCAGATGGCGTATCAAGCACTGGTGATACTTACAGCGCTATATCAAAAGCCAATGCCATAAATGCCATAACCGGAGATACAGGGGTAACAGCAACCGTCGATGCAACAACAGTCGCCAATACTGCCACCGCTTCAGGCACTGACACAGTGGGCGCATCGATAAACGGTGTTCTTATTGGAACCGCAGGTGCTGTTGCGCTTACTGCAGATGCCAATGTCGCGGCCACTGAAATGGTCTCTGCCATAAATGCTGTAAGCAGTCAGACTGGTGTTACCGCTAGTTATACGGAGGGTGCGGCTGGTTATACATTAACGGCAAGTGATGGCCGAAATATCACAGTTGCAGTCACCACTGCTGGGGCTAGCGGACTGTCTGCTGCAACAACTACGGGTTCGATAAATTTATCTTCTTCCTCATCAACAGGTATCACAATAGGTGGTGCCGACGTAGCGTATGCTGGCTTGACGGCTGCCTATACTGCTGCTACTGCAACTGCTGGCGCTGGAGTCAGCTCTTTGGATCTTACTACTGCTAGCGGTGCTAGTAGCGCTATAACAACCGTTGATGCGGCTTTGGATACGATCAACAGCAGCAGAGGTGATCTTGGTGCTTACCAGAACCGTTTTGAATCAGTAGTTGCCAATCTTCAGTCGACATCAGAAAACGTCTCAGCATCCAGAAGCCGAATCGTAGATGCTGACTATGCCGCAGAAACTGCTAATTTAACCAAGGCATCCATCACTCAGCAGGCAGGTGTGGCGATGCTAGCACAAGCAAACTCACTGCCCCAGACGATACTGTCTCTCTTGGGCTAATATGGCTGGAGCAGGTCAAATTATAATCCGGCAGGGGGAGTTTATTCCCCTGCCGGCTATAACTGACCTCAAAGGAGGTATAGGTGTCAATACATTCTATAAATATACCACCGCCAGTTATTGAATCCGGCAAGACGAAACCGAATGTATCCCGGGAGATCAAAAGGAATGTTTTTGCAAAAGATCAGGTCTCGGAGCCTATTAAATCATCAGGCTCTGACCCACAGGTTAAGCTCGAAAACCTGCTAGAGAAGGTGACAAAACTTAGCAAACAGTTGAACACAGAACTCTCTTTCTCTATTGATAAAGAGTTGGACATAGTAGTTGTAACAATTAGCAAATCGGATGCAGAACCCGGTAGCGCACAAGAAGTCGTTCGCCAGATTCCACCTAAGGAAATGCTTGATCTTGCTAGAAGACTTCAGGCATTAGAGGATGGCGGTAAGGCAGAGGGATTAATACTTGGACTTGAAGGTTAAGACTAAACTTAACTATAAGTGGATAGACGGAAAGCTGAATACTATTTTTAATGTTAAAAAGTTATTTATGCTGTTACCGTTTGCAAGGCAATGGAATGCCAAATAAACCTTATGGAGGAGAAACATGCAAAACGCAGCGTTAAATAGTTACAAGGGGATTGCAGTAACCACAGCTAGCAGAGAAAGGCTTATTCTTCTGGCCTATGAAGGAACCATGAAGTTCATCAGAGAGGCAAAGGAAAGTATTGAAACAAATAATGTCCAGGCAAAATGCGACAGGCTCTCAAGGGCTACAGCAATTATAGAGGAGTTGGCCAACTCCCTTAATATGAAGGAGGGTGGAGAAATTGCAGAGAGTTTGGCTAGCCTTTATGATTACATGATGAGACGGTTGTGTTTAGCAAACTTGAAGTCAAATCCAGATATCCTCGATGAAGTGTTATCACTTTTAACTACCCTCTATGAAGCATGGCATGAGGTAATTGAAAAGCCGACTGCGCTGCTACGGAATTCTGAAACATCAGTTATTGGAAGTAAACCATCTACAGCAAGACTTAGTGTGAACGCCCTGTAATACGTTATTTAGATATCAGGGCGAATCTTGCTGTGTTCGCCCTTTATTTAACAGACCCTAATTTCTGCCATGATTTAGCATACAACATTCTAATATCAGAACCTTAGAAAATTTTTCGTTGATAAATCCAACAATTTCTCTCTCACTACATCATCCAGCATTCCTTTCATAGGATTTTTTGTTAATTTAATTGCTGATTCAAATAAAACTTCTGACAATTCTTTTTCTTTGACTGAAATATATGTTGGAATACCGAGCATTTCCAGCAACCCATAATTTTTTTTAGTATTACTTCCCATAGTGAGAAAAGGTGTACGTAGAAATGCAGCAGCAATTGTATGATGAAAGCGTCCTGAAATCAGCAAGACTGCATTATCAATAGTCCTTAGCCATTCAGATTCAGACCATGCATACACAAGTTCACAGGATGAATTGATGTGCTTATTCAAAGCCTGTGCCATGTGGATATCATCAGCAGCAGGGTAGGCATTAGCTCCTATCAACAACCTTGGGGTAAATCCGTATTGGTAGAGCTTCTCAATCAAGACACCAATTTTCTTAATTGTATCATCTCCCCATGAAACAGATCCGGCAATGACAATATTTTTATTTTCTGATTGAGCATATTTCTGATAATGTTTTTCAATGTAAAGTGGTAGACAGTCAAAACTTTGTGATACTGATAGCTCCATACTGGTTAACAAATTATTGCTAACCACCTCACGAACTGCGATAAAATCCATCTGTTCATACACTTTCCGATATATTATATATGCTTGTGATTCCGTAGTAGTGTGGTTGCCATCTGGATAACAGGAATGGTTAATAATGCTAACCTGCCTGTCCAGCTTTGTTTTTGCAATATAAGCCAGATATAATAAACCCAATGTTGACTGATTTATATTATGCAAGCTGCCTTCACCGTTTATATAAACCGCACCGGCACGACGTATTTTATCAATGATGTCAGGATAAGCAGTACAGAAATGTTCAAAAAAACTTTGATCATCAAATTGTTCAACAGTATTCGGAACAGAGTTCAGCTGTCTGGTTGCATAGATGGGAATAGAAACTACAGCATCCCATTGTAAACGTAGTTGATCATGAATCGCTAGGCTTGTGCATGTACATCCCCAGTGATACCAGCTAGAGGTGTCATTAAGCAATAAGGCATAAACCTTATTCTGGTTTCTTGTAATAATACGACCGTCTTTTTCTGCACCATCAAGGTTGCTACTAGCAGAGGCTACTTTTTGCTCAGAAGTTCTTTCGGCGGAAATAGTTTCAAGGAAGCCTTTTAGTTCTTCTCCGACACTACGTAGTAGTTTTTTCTGTCCATCAAGTCCGATTTTTTCAGGCCTGTACAATGTCGCTGATTGATACCAGATACTATCTTTACGATCCTGCATCCAGCGCCAAGCCGGACAAAAAGGTAGTAAAATCCATACAGGTGTACCTATTGCACCAGCGCAATGCACTGTAGAGTTATCTATTGATATCACCAAGTCAAGTGCTGATATTAACGCACAAAAACCATCAAGATCTGTGAGTGGATCTATCCCTTCTAATGAATGTAGTTGACCACACCCTTGTTTGTTAAACATATCGATTTCTTCATCATGTTTGCCGTATTGCAGATTAATAAAATTAACATCTTTGTTATGGAATATCTTTTTCCAGAATCTGAGAGGGATAGAGCGTGCTATCTTTGCACGTTGATCCATACCTCCCTGCCATGAAATGCCTATATTTACTTTACCTTCAAGCTGTTGAAGTTTCACTTTCCAGTAATCTTTCAAGCCTTGATCCACTTGCAAGTACTGTTTCAATATAGGAAATTTATCTTCACTTTTTCTATAAAAACGTGGCAACTCGGACAGGCTTATTCTGTAATCGAACGTACCCAGATCATTGGTCCAATAAAAATCCCTTGATTTCTCTCGCGGAATAATCTCT
>CAYWZR010000191.1:0-4656 GCA_964462885.1 uncultured Nitrospirota bacterium | reverse complement strand
GCGGCAAATTCAGATTCGTCAATCGCACCCATTTTTTTCAACTTGACCAGACGCTCCAGGCTGTTTAACGGGTCATCTTCTTTGCGTTTTCCGCGAAGATTGGCCAGTAAAGAGTGTTTTTGTTCAATCAATTGTGCCCGTCTATAAGCATTCCCAATGGTTACAAGCATTTCATCCATGCGAAATGGCTTAGTTACATAGTCGTAGGCCCCTTCCTTCACAGCTTTGAGCGCACTTTGAATGGTGGCGTACGCAGTAATTATAACCACGGACGTATCTGGATCAAGTGACACGGCTCTTTTTAGAATTTCCAGGCCGGTGGCGCCTGACATCTTTAGATCTGTGATGATCAGATGGAATTGCTTGTGGAGTATCCTGGTTAGCGCCTCACTGCCATCAGCCGCTGTTTCTACCGTATACTTTTCGCGAATTATTATATCTGAAAGCAAATCCCTGACGCTCTCGTCATCGTCCGCCACCAGAATTCTAAATTCCTCTTTTTCCATTTCAGTCTCTCTCAATCAAAGTACAGTAAATTCAATATTATTTCAATATTATACGCGAGACAGTTGCCTCTCTGAATGGACACAATTATAGCAGATTTGTGTTTGTTCGAACAGTTTGCTAGTAATGTTTCCTCGGGATGTTTAAATTTTCTTATCATATCGTCCGATGAGATAAAGCATCATGCCCAGAGTGAATAAACGAACAAGTAAAAGCGGGACCGGGTTGTCCTCGAAAAAACTGAAGCAGCTTCATGCTTTAACCGGTAGAATTGCGCCAATCATGGATATAGAACTCCTTCTCACCGAGATCTATCATCAGATACTGGTGCTATTTGCTACGCGAGACGCTGCCGTAATTCTAAACGACACCGGAGAAATAAAGGGTTCAAACGTGCTTATGCGCGTAAGAAGAAGCGAGAATTTTAAGAAAGTCCGCCTGGATACGAGTCGACCCGGGCTTGGACGATACATAGCAGGCCTGGACAGGGTGGTTGTTATAGATAACATATTCGATATAGACAGTATTCCTGCGCCATCATCAAAACGGATTACTGAAAATATGCCGTCTTGCGTTATGGGAGGTCCGCTGACTGTTGATGGTGTATGTATGGGTATGATAGCAGCCGGGCGTGTCGATCCAGGCTGTTTTAGCGCTGAGGACCGAACACTTATGCAGTTGTTTTCTGATCATGTGGCTATAGTCGTTCATAATGCACTCAAATACAGACATGAAAAGCTCTCAAGCCTTGAGTGGGTAAAAGTTGTGGATGCTTTGAATGACGGTATATTTGTCCACGACAGTTCCAACAGAATTCTCCGGGCCAATCGCAAGTTTGCCGAAATTGTCGGACAGGAACTTGGAAATGTAACAGGTATGGATTGTTCTAAACTTTTTCCGGGCGACGGGAGCAGTGGCTGCCCATATTGTAATCAGAACGATTCTTCTTCTAGCGCTAGTTCTGAGTCTTTGCCCGGTGTTTCCAGTTGTTCAATCAGGGACGACTCGGACAATCTCCAAAGCGTAGTGCATGTTGTAAGGCCAAAGCATGATGAAGTTAGCCAATTAAATATCGATAGTATCGATAGTCTTGAAGCCCTTGGCGGATTGATCAGCGGTGTTGCTCATGAGGTAAAAACTCCTCTTACCGGCATTATAGGCTACAGCGAGCTCGCTCTTGACAAGGTTCGGGAAAAAAATCCGGCAGATGAAAAGATTACGCATTATCTGAATCGTATACATTCCGAGGGTAACAGGGCATATCGAATAATTCACGATCTCCTGTATTTCTCCAAACATTACCAACCGGAAACCGGTCGAATCAAGGTGAACGAGTTATTATCCGGGCTTTTTGATGTAGAGGCGCGCAGACTAAAAAAACATAACATAAAACTTAAAGAAAAGATGCCTGAAGTTCCAGATGTTTGGGGCGATCCCAGGCAGATACAACAGGTGTTTGCCAATGTGCTAAGCAATGCTATTCAGGCTCTGATGCTTGTGGCAGACGGCGGTGTAGGAGTGCTCGAGGTGGAGACATCTGCTGAAGCTGAAAGTGTACTTATATCTATCAAAGACACAGGTCCTGGAATAAACTCAGAAATTCGGGGTAAAATATTCGATCCGTTCTTCGGTGTGGAGGGATTCAGTGACGGTATAGGATTGGGCTTAAGCGTCGCCTTCGGCATTGTCAACGCTCATGGAGGCAAAATCTCTGTGGAGGCCATGGAAGAAAAAGGCACGGAAGTTTTGATACACCTGCCTGTCAGATCAGGATAATTTTATCCTTCCCCGATAATCCAGCAATAAACCAAAGAAAAGCAATCGGCAAGGTTGTGGAAATATATTTATTACATTTATATAAATCTTTATTTTTGCAACTGAAGCCAAACGTCTTCCGGAGTTATTTCTTCATAACAAGGTGGATGAAGAGGAGACTGTTGTTTTGAGAATCGGCATTTTTTCATAAGGCATGGCGTACATTCAAACTGTGATTTCAAGACACTGGCTTTTTGACCAAAAACACCTGTTAAATCCGGATTGGTTGCGCCGTAAACAGCCACTGTGGGCACATTCAAGGCTGACACAATATGTGCTAAACCGGTATCCACAGCCACCACAGCATCGGCATGAGCCAGATAACGTGTGATTTCAGTCAGTGGTAGACGCTCTAATACATGGGTATCTTCGCTGCCACTTGCGATAAATTCTGCCCGCTGCTTTTCAGAAAGATTGCCCCAGGTCAACAACACCTCATAACCTGCATGGGTGGCAATATCACGAAGTCTTTTCCAGTATTGTTCAGGCCACAACTTAGTCTCCCATGTAGATCCATGTAAAAATATGACATATGGTTTTTTTGTGTCCGGCCTTTTCCATTGTCTTTTATCTATTCCATAGTCCACAGGGGTGTCTGGCATAGGATATTCCAGACATTGTGCAAAAAAATCCCTTAGCCGAACAATTGCATGGCGACCTTTAGTGACGGTAATTTTTTTTTGATAGGCCAGACTGGCTAGTGATTCTTTTGCTGACTTTTGATCCAGCCCGTAGCGAACACCTTTTGCTAAACTGGTTACCACAGCGCTTTTAATAAGGCCCTGAGCGTCAACTATCAAGTCGTATTCTTCCAAACGCAGCCTTTGCCAAAAAGCATGAATTTCTTTTCTGGTTGTTTTTAGCCAAAAAGATTTACGCCAGTCTCGCCAGTTGATTTCAATAACATTCCTGACTGCTGAATGCCAAGTGGGAATTTCGGCAAACGCCTTTTCTACCACCCAATCGATGGTTAAATCAGACACAGCTTTTTGGGCATCTGTTATGGCTGGCAGGGTATGAAAGACATCACCCAGAGAAGACATCTTGACCAACAGGACTCGCATCCAAACTCCTAAATAAGACTATGACAGGGAATATTTATCTGCGTAGCCCCTTTGGGTAATCATGAAATCTTTCCATATCTTTGTTGTAGAGTTCCCAACGATCACTGTTGATTGCATTCCTATATCAGCGTCGAGCATTTTTTCAAGTGTGGTCAGGACTATGGTTTCGTTTTCCCTTGTGGCTGCTGTTACAATGCCTACCGGAGTTTCCGGCTGCCTGTGGCAAAGCATTATCTCACGTGCGCGTACGATATGCTCTGTTCTTCGCTTTGACTTGGGGTTGTACAATACAAGCACAAAATCTGCGGACGCTACGGCCTTTAGACGCTCTTCGATCTTTTCCCACGGTGTAAGCAAATCTGAAAGGCTTACAGCCGCAAAATCATGCATCAAAGGCGCACCCAACCGGGCGGCGCAGGCATTGAGGGCTGCAATGCCCGGAATAACTTCAATCTGTACTTCTGATCCTGTTTCGCTTGCTACTTCCAGGGCAAGACCTGCCATAGCATATATTCCTGGATCGCCGCCAGAAACAAGGGCAACCGATTTTCCTGACTCTGCAAGCTCTAAAGCTCTTTTGCAGCGCTCGACTTCCCTGGTCATACCAGTGGAAACAACATTTTTATCAGCTATAAATTCAGATATAAGATCGAGGTAGGTTTTGTAGCCGACTATAGTATCCGAGGCTGCAAGGGCTGCTTTTGCGGCATCGGTAAGATGTTTTTTTCCACCTGGTCCGGTTCCTACAATTCTTAGTCTGCCTTGAAAATTGTTTTGGAAATTGTCTTGAAATCTGTCTTGCTTTGAGCTATTGCTATTGTTACGTTTTTCCATTTCATCTTTCCCACGATAAGTTTTTTAGCTTCTGCGCTTAAAAGAGCGGCAGGCTCGGCAACTGCAACAGCGCCTGTTGCTTTTAGCACCGCTTCAGATCGGCTTATACCCGGAACCTTGTTCAACTTGTCTTTAGAGTAAAACCGAATTCTCCACCCATTTTCTTCAGCCAGCTCCAAAAGACCGGGTTCATCCTTTTTAAGATCAATGCTTGCCAGGTTGCGGATGGAAAGTTTTGATAGATTATGCTCTGAAAGAGCCTCAACTAGGGCCTCGTATATCTGCTTTGCCGGGGTTCCCCGGTTACACCCCACACCAACAACAAGATTTCTAGGCCGAAGGACAGCAGCACCGTCCGGCCAAGCAATACCGTTTGAGGATGCTATTTGGTTCGAGACAATTAAATTCGCTTTTGCTGCCTCATCAGTGCAGATGAAAT
>CAYWZR010000190.1:0-4665 GCA_964462885.1 uncultured Nitrospirota bacterium | reverse complement strand
GCAGAGGCCTTGGCCGCTCCTAAGGGCAGGAACTTCATCCATGCCTTTATTGATGACGCGAATCTTATGCCGATGCTGTTTGATAAAATCTGGGATGAGCACAAAGGTGTCTGGAAAGTTGAAAATGAGGAAAATATTCCGGCCTTATGGAACGGCTTTAAAAAGTTCAAAGGAATGAACAGTATTTCCAGGGATAAGAAAACAGGGCTTATAACTTATACGATAGAATGGAAAGATCCAGACCTTGCAGCCCGCTGGGCCAATCTACTTGTGGAACGACTTAATC
Organism: uncultured Nitrospirota bacterium; assembly: GCA_964462885.1. Classification (GTDB taxonomy): domain Bacteria; phylum Nitrospirota; class Thermodesulfovibrionia; order SZUA-242; family SZUA-242; genus JALUUO01. The sequence goes on along the minus strand of CAYWZR010000190.1, from coordinate 4,379 downwards.
GACATCAACAGGCCGACGCAATCTCCGAGGCGGAAAGAAGCATAGCGTTTCTCAAAGAAGAATTGGCTAAAACCAGTGTTGTTGATATGCGGCAGTCCATATATAGCCTTATCCAGGCACAGACAGAAGCTATAATGCTTGCAAGTGTACGTAACGAGTATGCCTTAAAAGTTATTGATCCGGCAGTGCCGCCAAAGATAAGATCTAAGCCTAAACGTAAAATGATGGTTATAATAGGATTTTTTGTTGGGCTGATGCTGGCTGTTTTTGCCGCGTTCTTCCGCGACTTTCTGGCAAAGCAGATGGAAAGTGCCTCCGCTAAAACAAAAGGGGCTCAAGCCTGAGTTTCTTTTTAAATTTAGCTATGTAAATGAGCAAGTACATCCCTCGCAATATTCTTGTTACCGGCGGTGCCGGTTTTATCGGTGCCAATTTTGTCCACTACTGGCTTAAAAAACATACAAAGTCCCATGTGTTGATCCTGGATGCTCTTACCTATGCCGGAAACTTTGAAAATTTGGATTCGATAAGGTCATCCCCTAATCTACGCTTTGTTCACGGTAATATCAGAGATTACGATTTAGTGGTAAGCCTGTTGCAGGACGCACAGATTGATACTCTGGTGCATTTTGCAGCAGAGTCGCATGTGGACCGTTCCATTGTCGGGCCTGATGCATTTATAGATACCAATGTTGTTGGTACGCATGTTCTTTTAAAGGCTGCAAAGGCGGTTTGGCTGGATGCACCTGGCGGTCCTTTTTCTCATCGTTTTCACCATGTATCGACTGATGAGGTATACGGGTCGCTCAACCCCGAAGATCCTGCTTTCACAGAAATAACGCCTTACTCCCCAAACTCTCCTTATGCGGCCAGCAAAGCTGCATCTGATCACTTGGTGCGAGCCTACCATCATACCTATGGTTTACAGGTGACAACCAGCAACTGTTCAAATAATTACGGGCCGTATCAATTCCCGGAAAAACTCATTCCGCTGTTAATTGTAAACATATTAGACGGCAAGCCTTTGCCGGTTTATGGCGATGGTTTAAATATACGTGACTGGTTATATGTGGAAGACCATTGCCGTGGAATTGATATGATTCTGGAAAAAGGTAAGATTGGTGAAACTTATAATATTGGCGGCGATAATGAGTGGTCGAATATAGACATTGTGATGCTTATCTGTCGATTGATCGATAAAAAATTCGATGAATCAAGTGTTCTTCAAAATAGGTTTTCTGAAGCGCCTGCCGCTTCTGGGAGAAACTCAGATATGCTGATTACCTATGTAAAAGATCGTCCTGGGCATGACCGGCGATATGCCATAGATGCCGGGAAAATTTCCCTTGAATTGGGTTGCCAGTCTAGCACATTATTTGAAACCGGTATTGAGAAGACTATAGACTGGTACTTAGAAAATGAATCCTGGTGGCGAGCCCTTAAAGCGCGCTGACTGTTTTACAGATTTACAGGTATATCATAATTTAGTGCAGTCAGGAGAATAATATATGCTTACCTGGGATGTTGATCCTATTTTAATAAAATTTGGTTTTGTTCAAATCAGATATTATGGACTTCTGTTTGCTACTGCATTTACAGTTGGCTTTTTTCTTCTCAAACAATTTATGAAAAGAAAAGGTCAAGATCCTTTGATGGCCGACAGTATACTTTTGTATATGGTTTTTGGAATTCTTGTTGGCTCAAGACTGGTACATATTTTATTTTATAATCCAGCCTATTATTTTTCTCATCCATCTGAGATACTTAAAGTATGGCATGGAGGCATTGCAAGCCATGGAGCTGTTTTAGGCGGTTTAGTTGCAATTGCTATTTTTTGCCATCGTCATAAACAAAATTTTTGGGATATTGGAGATTCAATCTCTATTCAGTTTCTTCTGGTTGCAGGACTTATAAGAATCGGAAATTTCTTTAATTCTGAAATTGTGGGGAGGGTAACGGATGTCCCTTGGGCGGTAAAGTTTGTACGCTATGATAAATACTTTTCGGTCGACCAGGTTCCCTGGCGGCATCCTACGCAAATTTATGAATTTATTTACCATGTCATTGGCTTTTTCCTGGTACGCTATATTTATATCAGGTGGGGACACAAATTAAAAACAGGCTCTACCCTCTTTATTGTACTTGCTTACTATACGTTTGCACGCTTTTTTGTAGAATTTTTTAAAGAGTACCAAACATTACAATCAGGTTTAACAATGGGACAGTGGCTTTCCATTCCATTTTTCATTGTTGCAGTAATTCTTTTTCAGTGGCGGCAAAAAGCAGGCAATGATATACCTATCCCTTTGAAAACTAAGTAATTCCGGATTTATCAGGATGGTAGAAACTGCTAATCTTTTCCCCAGTCTCTGGTTGCAATTGCAACACCCAAATCTGTTTCAATCATACGTTGACGTACTTCAAGTAGTTTTTCAATTAATTGTGGTTCACGTTCTTCATAAGCTTCAGCATTTGGAATACGATTTACCACTACACCCAGTAATTCGGTGATCGCATTACCAATAGAGTTCTGGCTGATTGTAACAATTAGTTTGCCGAAGTCATTGCGGTAAATAAGTTGTTTGAATGCTGGTTGCCAGCGAATCGAATTAGCGTATTTTGCATCCGAAATGCAACTATCCCTCACCTTCTTTGCTGTTTTTAGAAAATCATTATTGAATAACAGCACTCGTTCAACTTGCTTGGGGAAATAAACATCTTTTGGCATGGCTGCGTTACGTGTTGATACCTGAGTAAAGAAAGTGCGATAGAAGTCGATAAAACCTTTGAGAACTTCGTCATATTCTTTCCAGAAACAAATATCCTTCAACGCATCGATACCACCCTGTATTTCCCAACTAGGCAAACCTTGAGGATAGCCGGTAAGTTGAATTTTTGATGAGTCATCACTAGCCAGCTTAAGGATTTTCAGGTCCAGCGCCTTATTGAAGAAATCACGATAGACATCATGCATATAGGTTTCAAACAGGCTGTGTTGCCCGCCATCAGTCAAATTAGGATTTTTTATATCAGCCAACTTTGCATTACGTAATTCATCTTTACTAAATACAATGAAATGATTATGTAGCATACGAATACTGGGTACACCAGGCGAGGTTAGAGGCCAGGTCGCATCAAGACTGGCTTCACCCGCCAACACCAGAGCTTCCGCAGGGTCAGGGTACTTTTCTATCATATACTCGATCATGATCTGATTCATTCTATTCCATACGTGTTTGACGTTATCAGCAACCTGGGTTCGGCGCACGGGTCGCCCAAGCGGGTCCAGAATACATTCTGAAGTATTAAAGATAATTGAAGCATCAAACTCGTTGCTATGCCCAAGCGCTTTTCGGTAAAGCAGCAACCGTTCGGGATTTATCAAAAGACCATTATTGTTAACCATATCATTGATGTTCTCGGTGCTATTAAAAAACTCATTTTGTTTCATGCCTTCCGGCACATCCAGTGGAATTGGACGAAATGGGGTGATAATCTCTCTTGGGCCTGATTGCATTATATTCACCTTTTGGTAGATTTTAATAGAAAGAACTCGAAGTTTAAGGCATGTGGTGTGGGATTGCAAGTATCACACTGCCTTCTAACATGCCTTTCACAAAATTCTAATATTAATTCCTTAAAGTAAATATGAGATTACTTAAATCTTCTTGACTCTCTATTTCATTGGGATTTTTACATGGAGATAACAAAACATATGAGCATTAGTAGTTCCTCTGTTGTGCAAGTTTATGAAGTGGCTGTCAGGATAATACTTAGTCTCCTCATTATCGTACTTCTGGTTGCAATGTCCTTGATGGTTCTAAAAACGGCTCTTATGTTAAAGAGCCACATCGGAGACAGCGTCCATGAAATAACAGAATTAATGATAATAAACGTTCTTGTAATACTTGCTGTACTTGAGGTCTTCAGGACTACTCTTACTTACTTTTTGGAAGGCAGGGTTAAGGTTACATATATTATTGATACTGTCATTGTTGTTGTTTTAACTGAGGTTATGGTCTTTTGGTTTAAGGAGATAGAGTATCAAAGGCTTTTAATGGTGATCGCCTTGGTGTTTACCCTTGTAGTGGCACGTATAATGACCATAAGGTTCTCACCCACAAGAGATGACACATAAAAAACGTGTAGCTATACTATATGTTGTTGGTAGGGCAGATATGTAATTGCCATTTACTGTTACTGTCAACTCATTTCTTAGTAATTCCGTACTTCTTTACACGGTAAACAAGCTGACGCTCGGTAAGGCCGAGGCTGCGTGCAGCTCGTGCGTAAATCCAGCCGTTTGACTCAAGGGTTTTTACTATTCTCTCTCTCTCTAGAGTTTCGACACTACCTTTAAGCCCAGAGGGCACAGTGGC
>CAYWZR010000189.1:0-4677 GCA_964462885.1 uncultured Nitrospirota bacterium | reverse complement strand
AGCAATAGACTCAAATGACAATGTGCATATCAGCTATTATGAGTCGAATTCGAACAATAATCTCAAGTATGCTACGAATATTTCAGGCGTATGGGTTATTGAAATACTTGATACTGAAGGGTTTGTTGGAGCCTATACCTCCATAGCTATAGACTCAAACAACAACATGCATATCAGCTATTATGATGTCACTAACGATGCCCTCAAGTATGCCACGAATGTTTCAGGCGCTTGGGTTACTGAAACACTTGATAACGAAGGACATGTAGGACTGTATACCTCCATAGCTATCGACTCAAATGACAACGTGCATATCAGCTATTATGGTAACAATGGTAACTCTACTGACAATTATACCCTCAAGTATGCCACAAATGCCTCAGGCTCTTGGGTGATTGAAATCGTTGATGCCGGAACGTTAAATTCTGTCGGAGAGTACTCATCCATCGCAATAGACTCAAATGACAATGTGCATATCAGCTACAGTGGAGACACCGCTAACCTCAAGTATGCCACGAATTCTTCAGGAATCTGGATAATTGAAACCATTGATACTTATTATCAAGTAGGAAACTATACCTCCATCGCAATAGACTCAAACGACAACGTGCATATCAGCTATCAAGATAATTACAACTGGGACCTCAAGTATGCCACAAATTCTTCAGGAACCTGGGTGATTGAAGTACTTGATACAGAAGGGGCTGTGGGAGTGCATACCTCCATCGCAATAGACTCAAACGACAACGTGCATATCAGCTATGAAGATAGAACTAACCGTGACCTCAAGTATGCCACGAATATTTCAGGAACCTGGGTGATTGAAGTACTTGACACTGCAGGGCTGGCTGGAATGGACAGCTCTATAGCAATAGACTCAAACGACAACGTGCATATCAGCTATAATGAATTGACCAACGAAGATCTCAAGTATGCCACGAATGTTTCAGGAACCTGGGTGTTTGAAACCGTTGACACTGAAGGAGAGACTGGATGGTATACCTCCATAGCAATAGACTCAAATGACAATGTGCATATCAGCTATAACGAGTGGACCTACTATTCCCTCAAGTATGCCACGAATGACCCGGACGTGCAGACCCTATCAGCCGAAGATGCCTATGATGTACTGACGACAGACCCGAGAGCGGTCATGCTCGACACTCGAACAGTAGATGAGCACAATGGCTACTGCCAGCCCTGGGACCAGGATTGTGGCGGACAGATAGATACTGATATCGTTTATGCAGGTACTCCGCAGTGGGAAGTAAACGGTATCCAGAAACTGCCGATAACCCTGCCTTACTGGTATGCTGGTATTAATCGTAATACTGGGCCGCCCGAGGACGAAGCCCAGGTAAGGAATATTATAGAAGGCGCACTTGCAGCCAATACCATAGACTTTGATACACCAATATATCTTATTAGCTCTACAGCGTATCGAAGCTATCACATGACCGCGTGGATGAAAAGCCAGACATTCACAAATCCAGTAACATACGAGACCTCATCATTTACAAACCTGTTTAACATAGACTCCGACGTCAGGGCTAATGACGGTCAGGGAGGAGTTCAAGAGTGGCTAGCCGCCGGCCTGCCAATGTTTGACGGTACGATCGTGCCACCACAAGTATTCTCAATATACCCGGAAGACGGCTACATAAAAACAAATGCCAAAGACTTGATTTTCGCCGCAGGCGTTTTGGAGCCAACCACGGGTGGTTTTATCTATCCTGACGTCGAGGTCTTTCTGTATGTAGATGGTAGTGACCCAGTGCCTATGACTCAAGTGGATGAAGCTGTTATACGTGCCTTCTTTAGCATACCGAATGATGTTTTTCTTCCGGGGAAAGTCTACATGGCCACCAAAGACCTTCCTGGGGGCATACATACATGGAATGTAAAAGCCATAAACAGTGCTGGAACAAGCTGGAACCTCAACGTTCTTAATGGATCTGTCCAAGGCCCCGGTCAAAGAATTCTGACTATAGCCACATATACGATTACAGCGACAGCAGCTTATGGTGGAAGCATTTCTCCTTCTGATGATGTGATTGTGGATGTGGGGAAGGATCAGACCTTTACAATCACTCCCGAGAGAGGATATCAAATATCAGATGTATTGGTTGATGGTGTTTCAGTAGGCCGGGTAACAAGCTATACATTTACGGATGTATCCTCTGACCATACAATCAGTGCTGAGTTTACAACTATAGGCATGAGAAGGGGCATGAGGCATGGGAGAAGGGGGCGGTAGCTTTAAAGGGGCAGGCATATATGGCCTGCCCCTTTTTTTGTGCCCGGTCTGAGCATGATCTTATGTGGTGTAAATTCCCTGTATATTCTCCAGGAAGGAGTCAGATTTCAGCAGGGCAAGGGACAAATCTTTCATTGTGACAATTTTGTTATTGATAAACAGGTTTTCCGACTCCGAGAATAGCAGAATGCTGTTTTTCCTTGATCCGCCATTCTCTAGATAACGTATCTCAAATATTTTTACCCTCTAATTCTGCGGAAGACCCTGTTTATTGATGATGCCGTAGCATCATTTTATATTTTTGATAGTGGAGTTCTTTTTGCATGCCTTTCATAGCATCGGGACTTTTTAATTTGCCTGATGCTTTCATTTTGGCTAATTGGTCTGCACAGTGCTTAAATGTTTTTGCTTTTTCAATTAACCACTGGTCAGAACTCGAGTCAGCATATTCGATCATTGAATCATACTCTTTCATAAGTATATCTATGGTCTTATCGTACAATCCAGCGTCAAGTGTTTTCATTGCATAGTGCATTGTATCTGCTGCGCAACTTAACCTAACATATCGATTGACTTCCTGGTCTTCCGAGCTTTTTACAAGTTGACTATTGTTGGTATAAATTACTGAAATAGTCTTTTCTTTTTTCACTCTGCCACGACCGCCAGCAATATCATCATATTTTATTTTTACAGTTGCCACATCCCACTTTCCTTTTCTATGCTCAGGGAGTTTTAATTCAATTAAAATAACCTTCTGTTCACCAAATGAGATGTCTTTAAGGTTAAATCGAAGACCTCCTTCAGAAATTGTTTCGGGCTCATATCCACTATTAAAAGTATTAACTACACTTACTGCAGGATCTGTATAAAGTTCTATTGTGATATTTTGGGCAATTACTGCCAGTAATTGTTTTAACTCCTGCTTAAAAATTTCAGGAACTTTTTCCGGGTTCTTGATGAAATAATAATTGCCAAATCCATATTCTGAGAAACCAAGCATCAGGTTTTCATTGAAATCTGTTCCTACCCCTAAACTGGTTGTAGATATTCCATGCTTCTGGTAGTTTTTAGCCAGAGAAAACAATACATCATCCTCTGTAATTCCCACATTGGCCAACCCATCAGAAATAATAATAACACGGTTAATAAAGTCCTTACTATAATTTTTTAGCGCCTGTTCGTATCCTTCAGATAGTCCACCACTTAAATTGGTTGTGCCACTGGTAACAATCTGTTCTACTTTATGTCTGAGAAAATTTTTTCCTTTAACAGGAGCTGCAGGGCTGATTACTTCAACGTCATTACTATATGTAACAATCGATAAAAAATCTCTTTGAGTCAGGTTGTCAATCAGAAACATAGCGGCTTTTTTAGTGTAGTCAATTTTATGCTCTTCCTCCATTGACGCGCTTCGATCTATGACTAGACTAATATTCAGTGGCAAGCGGGACAAATTCATGGCCTTAATTCCCTTAATATCCACTTTTAAATATAGAAATAACTTTTTTTCTTCTGTAGATAAAACATACTGATTATTAGATTTAATGTCTATAGAGATAGATCCATTATTCACAGGTGAACTATATGCTTTATTTTTAGGTGTGATAGGTTTTATTCTGTTTATTTCTGTAGTTATAGTTTCACTGGCAGATTGATTGATATCTATTGGTTTGTTTGTTTGTTCACTTTTATATCTATCTTCTTTTCTTCTTTCATCTTGAATAAATTTCAACTTCTTTAAATCTGTAAACATTAATCTGAAAATATTATAAGTTCCATTATAGGTTTTCTCCTCATAAGTCATCTGTGTTTCTAATGTGATTCCTGGCTCGTCTAAGTTTTTCAATAAAAGATAGTTGATAAGTTCTTTTTTTCCATTGTCAAATGCCTTTATTCTGCCTTCTTCGATTGTTTTAGCATTGCTTGCAATTCCTACAACATAAAGAGCATCTCCTTCAATATAGGCTGATTTTTCAGTCCAGAAAGGCCGGGCATCTTCAGCGGATAGATTGCTAAGAAAACATAAGAAAAATACTGAACACAATATTATTATTTTCATAATAAAAATTTTTATTTTCCCCAATATTATGTTGCGGCTTAGTTAAGATTTCAGGCTGATAAAACTATTTTAGCTCAAAAATTGCTTTTAGCGCTACCTTAGGTGAAGTGTAAGACTTGTCGTTGTCTTTTGTTATTTGTTTTGGCTGTCAAAGGTTGTATGATTTATGATAGCATTAAATTTTATACCTTCAAGAATGAAAAAAGAGTGAAAAAACTAAATAAATAATTTAACTAAAGTCTGTTTATACATTCAGTTTCTCTACCTGTTGTTTCGGCAGTCCTTAAGCCGGAGTTCAGTGTTTTCAATGAGTTCTGGATGCCCGACTAAAGACTTCGGGCATGACAAAAATAAAAAAAGG
>CAYWZR010000188.1:0-4707 GCA_964462885.1 uncultured Nitrospirota bacterium | reverse complement strand
AAACAACTTAACCGCGAGACCGATGCGCTTTTCGTTGGATATGGGTCGATGCTTCTTGAGGGAGCGCTGGCTGTCGTTGTTATTGTGGCCTGTGTGGCTGGTCTTGGTATGGGAGTAACCGCAGAGGACGGATCTATGCTTACTGGCATTGCAGCTTATACTCACCGCTATGCTTCTTGGGCCACGGCTAGTGGCCTCGGGGCAAAACTGGGAGCTTTTGTAGACGGAGCTGCAAATATGATTTCAAGCTACGGCATACCACGTAATATTGCGGTTACGATCATGGGTGTTTTTATCGTCTCCTTTGCTGCGACAACTTTGGATACGGCCACGCGTATACAGCGGTACGTGGTATCCGAACTGGTGATTTCTGTAAACCTACCTTCAGTATCCGGTCGCTACCCGGCGACTTTTCTGGCTGTTGTTTCCGCCATGGGCTTGGCATTTTACTCAGGAGATGGAAAAGGAGCTATGTCCCTATGGCCGCTTTTTGGAACGGTAAACCAGCTCATGGCAGCCCTTGCGCTTCTGATTATCACGGCCTATCTGGCCAGAAAGGGAAAGCCTGTGGTTTACGTTGCAGTTCCGATGGTGGCGATGGTGACAGTAACAGGCTGGGCAATGATCCTTAACATGCAGAAGTTTTACCGGTCGGAAAATTTGCCGCTTCTTGTAATCAGCCTAGCGGTTTTGGGGCTGGAGACATGGATGGTTATCGAGTCATTTATAGCATTAAGGGTTTATGCTAAAACAGTGTCAACTTAATGAACCTAGCATTTTAAAGCATTTTAGAATCCCGTTTTTTAAATAACCGATATGAGTGATGGATTTGAGACATACAAAAAAGTAGGTGCTGAAGGGTGTTGTTCGATTGAACTTTTTCCATAATAATTGGTAATGTTATGTATTATCCGTAAAGGAACTGTATATTTAATATTTTAGAAAAATTAATGATGAAAACTTATATTAAGAGTTTTAAGAAATTTCTGATTATAGCGCTGCTATGCCTGCCCGGCATTGTCAGCCCGGTCGGCGCGCTTGGAGGCCAGGAAAATCATGGTAATCTTGACCACAACCGTGCAAAATTGTTGGCGTATATTCTAGGCCAGCAGCTTCCCTGGAACCACTTCAGCCACAAGGAAATAAACGACGATCTTTCAAAAGCAGCTTTTGGTCTTTACTTAAAGCAGTTGGATTTTCAAAAAAAGTTTCTGCTTGAAAAAGATGTGGAAAAGCTGAATGCCTATTCTATTCTTATAGATGATGAAATAAACCTGGCAGAGCCGGAATTGCCGACGGTAGCTGCAAAAATCCAGGCCGATAGGGTTGTGCATGTGCGTGAGATGGTACGGGATATTCTTTCAAACGACTTTGATTTCTCGGTCAAGGAGTCTTTCGAAACAGACCCGGATAAGTTAAATTACTGTAAGACCGAAGAAGAGCTTCGGGAGCGTTGGAAGAGCAGTCTTAAGTTTCAGGTTCTGATGACCTATCTGAGTCTTGAAGAGGATAAAACCCAGGAAAAAAGCAAAGACGAAAAGAAGCAGGAAGAAAGCAAGCCGAAAAACCTGCAACAGGAAGCACGAAATAAAGTGCTGAAAAGTTACGAAACTCTGTTCTCAAGAATGCTTAAGGAAACCGCTCAGGATCACTATAACAACTATTTTAATGCCGTTGCCAAGGCTTTTGATCCTCATACCACTTATATGCCTCCGCAAACAAAGGAGGATTTTTACATAAGCATGAGGGGGTCCCTCGAAGGAATTGGAGCATTACTCCGCGAAGAGGACGGTCATATAAAAGTTGTACGCATTATCCCTGGAAGCGCAGCCTACAGGCAGGGGCAGCTACATGCAGAGGACATAATACTCAAAGTGGCTGAAGCCGGTGCTGAGCCGGTAGATATAATCGGCATGCGGATCAGAGAAGCAGTAAGCCTGATCAGAGGGGAAAAGGGCACAGAGGTCAGGCTGACAATTAAAAAGCCGGATGGAACAAGAGCTATCATTCCGATTATTCGCGATGTGGTACAAATAGAGGAAACCTTTGTAAAAGCAACAATTTTGACAGACGAAATTTTAGGCAAAAAATTCGGTTACATTAAAATACCTTCATTCTATAGAGACTTTGAGAAAACCAGTCAGACAGGCAAAGGAAGAAATTCAACCGACGATGTAAAAAGCGAATTAGATAAATTCAGATCCGAGAATATAAACGGGCTGATTCTTGACCTTAGAAACAATGGAGGCGGAGCCCTTACCGACGCTGTAAAGACCGCTGGTCTTTTCATAAAAACCGGTCCCATCGTGCAAGTAAAAACCAGCAGCGGCAAGATAAAAATTCTTGCAGACGATAATCCCGAGGTAAGCTACAGTGGCCCTATGGTTGTTCTTGTGAATAAATTCAGTGCTTCGGCATCCGAAATTCTTGCCGGAGCGCTTCAGGATTACGGGCGTGCGCTCATTATTGGTGGTCGGCATACTCACGGAAAGGGAACGGTTCAGACTCTAATAGACCTGAACCGCAATGTTCCGCTTAAGAGCATGGAGAAATACAAGCCTCTGGGAGCGCTGAAGATTACTGTTCAAAAATTCTACCGTGTAAGTGGTAAATCAACCCAGTACCGTGGTGTGGTTCCTGATATCCTGCTTCCAGATAGACTGGAACATCTAAAAACCGGCGAGCAGCAACTGGAGTACTCTCTTCCTTGGGACAGAATCGGTTCTGCCGCCTATACCAAGTGGGTCGAGCCACCCTTTGATCTTGCTGCAATCAAGTCAAAGAGCAGCCAACGTGTGCTGTCTGATCAGGACTTTATTGATATAGCCATTGACTCCAAAAAAGCGTACGAGAAGCAGGGAAATAGCCGTCAGTCCCTAAACATAGATGATGTTCGTAACGAACGCCTTGAGGCAAAGCAGGCGTTGGATAAGAAGCTGGAGCATGCTGGCATAAACAACCTGGAATCTAAGGCCAAAGAAAATAGCGAAAACGAAGAAGACAGAATAAAATTGTGGCTTGATGAACTGGGAGACGATGCCTATGTCAGTGAAGCTATGGCAGTACTTGAGGATCTGCTTGAAAGCCTGGCACCTGGAAAACCGGACTTGGCAACCGGCCCGGAGCTACCTTTGGTAAATTGATTTAAATCATAAATCTAAATAAAAGATAATTACAAATGGATGGACTAAAAAACTGAAGCAGTTATAAAGAAAGGAACAGTTTATTTCATGAGAAAAGAATCACTTACTTTTTTACAAGAGCTCATAGAAGCTCCCAGTCCATCCGGTTTTGAACAACCGGCAGCACGTGTTGTGCGAAAGTGGATGAAAAACATAGCAGACGAAATTACAACCGACGTTCACGGCAACACCATCTGCGCTTTGAACCCTAAAGGCAAGGTTCGTATAATGCTTGCCGGCCACTGTGATCAGATTGGTTTTATGGTAAAGCATATTACTGATAGCGGCTACATATACTTTGCGGCAATCGGTGGCTTTGATGAAAATCTTATTCCCGGCCAGAGGCTGCACATACATACCTCCAACGGACCGGTGCTTGGTGTTGTAGGGAAAAAGCCTATACACCTCATGGAGCCGGAAGAGAGAAAGAAAACTGTTACGTTAAAAAACCTCTGGATAGATATAGGTGCCAAAGATAAAAAAGAGGTTGAAAAAATCATAAGTATAGGCGATCCGATCACATTCGAAATAATTTTTAACAAGCTCAGAAACGGCCACTTGGTAGCGCCCGGATTCGATGACAAAATGGGAACATTTGTGGTGATGGAGGCGATGCGGCTTCTGAAAAATGATCTTAAGAAGGAATCTCTCAGTGCTGCTGTTTTTTCCGTGGCCACTGTCCAGGAAGAGATAGGTCTTCGCGGTGCTAAGACCAGCGCTTTTGGAATAGACCCGCATGTAGGCATTGCCTGCGATGTGGATTTTGCCTCTGACTATCCCACTATGGAGAAAACCCATGTGGGCGATGTATGTCTGGATAAGGGGCCGGTAATAGCGCGAGGGGCAAATATAAATCATGTGGTATTTGATATGCTTACCAAAACGGCAAAGGCCAAAAAGATTCCCTACCAAGTCTCTGGAGCGCCACGAGCTACAGGCACTGATGCCAACTTCATTCAGCTTACTCGTTCCGGTGTAGCCGCCGGTCTGGTAAGTGTGCCCAACAGATACATGCATACGCCGGTGGAGGTGATAACAATCAGTGATCTCGAAAACACTGCCAAACTACTTGCTGAATTTGTCAAAAAAGTAACTCCAAAAACTGACTTTATTCCAAGGTGAAAGCAGAAGTTGTAAAAGAAGAGCACCTTATACAATTCGACTACCGGCACCTGTGGCATCCATTCACTCAGATGAGGGACTGGGTGGCAACCGAGCCGGTGATTATTGCCGAAGGCTCCGGCGTTTACCTTACGGACACAAAGGGGAGATCTTATATAGACGGAATCTCCTCAATGTGGTGCAACATCCACGGACACAGAAAGAAAGAGCTGGACAATGCGGCCATAGCCCAGCTTGCTAAAGTCAGCCACACCACCCTGCTGGGCTTTACAAATCCGTCTGCTGCGGAGTTGGCAGGCCGTCTTGCAGATGTACTGCCCCGTAGCCTCAATAAGGTCTTCTATTCTGATAACGGCTCAACCGCTGTTGAAGTGGCCCTGAAGATGGCCTTTCAGTTCGGACA
>CAYWZR010000187.1:0-4785 GCA_964462885.1 uncultured Nitrospirota bacterium | reverse complement strand
CCCAGGCCTGTTCCTTTACCCTGCTCCTTGGTGGTAAAAAAAGGTTCAAAGATCTGAGACATCACCTCGCGGGACATACCCATACCCGTATCGGAAACACTTAACATCGCGTAACAACCAGGCGGCATATCCTCATCATGTTTCAAAACAGATTGCTCGTCCAGACACACACTGTCTGTCTGTAGGATAATTCTTCCTCCCTGGAGTATAGCGTCGCGCGCGTTGACAACAAGGTTCATAATCACCTGTTCAATCTGTCCAGAATCGGCTTTTATATGCCCTAACTTCGGACTAAGCACAGTGACAAGGTCTATATCCTCGCCAATCAGGCGACTTAACATTTCGTTTATTCCAGATACAATTTCGTTTAATTGCAGCACTTTGGGTTCAAGAATTTGTTTGCGGCTGAAAGCCAAAAGCTGGCGTGTCAACGATGCAGCCCTCTCTCCAGCTTTTATCATCTCTTCTATATCCTTATACAACGGATCATTCTTATTGGAGCGCCTGAGCGCCAGGTGTCCATAGCCCAGAATGCTTGTTAATAAATTATTGAAATCATGAGCTATTCCCCCGGCCAGCCTACCGATAGACTCCATCTTCTGCGCCTGCAAAAACTGTTCTTCCACCCGTTTTCTCTGCCTGCGCACCTCTGCCTCTCTCAACTCCCGACCGACCACAGGAATGAGTCGCGCCATCTTGTCCTTCATGATATAATCGTGGGCGCCGGCTTTCATTGCGGCAACTGCTGTATCTTCGCCGATTTTTCCGGAAACAATAATAAACGGCAGATCAAGACCGCTCTTCTTAAGCAGCTCCAACGCTGCCGGCGAGCTGAAGCCAGGCATTGAATAATCAGAAATAATGATATCCCATGTTTCATTTTTTAGCGCCAGAGAGAATGTTTCCTCTGTCTCTACACGTTTAAAAGACGGATCATAGCCACCTCGTTGTAACTCACGCACCATCAGCATGGCATCGTCTTCTGAATCCTCAACTGTTAATACACGCAACTGTCTGTTCATAATTATTTAGTTGCACCTCTTTTCTGGAAGTGGAGATGTATTTAATAAAAATTCCCGCTGCAAGCAGAGGGGTATTAAACCCAAGCTACACAATAAAATGCAGTACATAGCGATATTTATAACCTCCACTAGAAGAATGATCGTCTTCCATATAGCAGTAAAAAACTTTCAATATAAAGAAAGGCGGTCTCTTCAATGCTAAAGAGCCGCCCCCGAATCATCTTATATTTTGTACCCCAAAATTAGCACTTTTTTATGAACATGTCAAGAAAAAATTAAGGCAAAATTTGATAATCCTATAGCAAAAATGATCCCCAAAAAAACCCTACGGTGAATTCTGTTTTAATTCTGCCAAAACCTCTTCAAAAGTGGCCAAAACCCCTTCCTTTACAGGAATCATTTTTTCAATTGTCTCATGGGTCAGTCTTCTTACCCTGGAAGAGGTTATTACACCCTCTGATATTTCTTTTTCCTGATCAAGTGTTTCCTGCAAAGCATTTATTTCGGCAGACAATCTGGAGGGCAACCATGATTGAAGATCAGCTATTAACTGCTCCTTGGAGGGCGTGCTAACTTTCAAGGTTTTCCTCACCTCCCGGATATTCCTTGAAAGCCTGATTCCTGCCGAAGCAATCGCCTTATCCCGTTTAATTTCCTGCTTAATTAAATTTATACCTGTTTGAAGAACCGATATTTTTCTTTCTTTGTATCCCTTAACTTGTTGCTGCGCCTCTTGAGCCGAAGCATATGATGTAAATAACGGAGGAAAACTCACCATTAAAATGAAGAAAAACAATAATAAAAACTTATGACAGATACTTACAAAACGATATTGAACAACATATAGTTCCATTTTCTCTCCTTAATCAGGGCAGACACGGGTGCTTCCCCCTATAAGATATTAAGAAACATTCAGAAACATTCAAACTATTCAAAATATTCAAATTATTCAAAACACCGTAACCCCAAGGTGATTGCTCGATCTTACCGAGTTATTTCTAAGTTAGTTCTAACACCAAACTAGCATTCTAGACAATCTATGTCAAGGGAAAATATAGGTTTTAGGGCGTAATGGTTCCTTTTTTTTGACTTGAATAAAGGCAGGTGTTATATTCGTAAGACGATGTTATAAATTTAATGTGTTTAGAATGTGTTTAGTTGCTTTGATTGATTTAAGGGGAGGTTTATTCAAACGTGAAAAGACTTACCAAGTATTTTTTTGAAGGACTGTTGTTTCTGGTACCTGTAGCCGTTACTGTTTATGTTTTCTACATGGCATTCATAAAAATAGATAATTTCATTGATCTCCCAGTGCCAGGCGCAGGTTTTCTAGTAACTATTGCAATAGTTACAGTCATAGGATTTCTGGCCTCTAATATACTTACCCGCCGACTACTGTGGCTGCTGGATAAAGTATTTAACCGTCTTCCTCTTATCAAGCTCCTTTACTCTTCGATAAAAGACCTTGTCGGTGCCTTTGTGGGCGATAAAAAAAGTTTCGACAAACCTGTACTGGTAACATTATCTGGGGATGGTTGTGTTAAAGCGGCAGGCTTCGTCACCCGAGAATCAATGGAGGAGTGGGGCTATGCTGACCAGGTAGCAGTGTATATGCCACAGTCCTACAACTTTGCAGGCAATCTAATACTGGTGCCAAAGGACAGAGTGACTCCACTTGATGCCGAAAGTGGCAAGGTGATGACATTCATCGTATCCGGCGGCGTATCCGGTAAGTAGATCTTTTATCTTTTAAATCGCTTAATGATTCTGGAAAGTTATGAAGTCATGAAATTATGAAACGGAAAAAAATAGGTATTGTTCTGGGCGGCGGAGCAGCCAGAGGCTTTGCGCACATAGGAGTGCTTAAAGTCCTGTTCAGGGAGGGTATAAGGCCGGATATAATTGTTGGCACAAGCATGGGAGCAATAATAGCCTCGCTTTTTGCCGTACACATGGATCCGGATGCCATCCTCAACAAGGTACGAGAGTATTTAAATAGTGACAAGTTTACTAAAATAAAACTTGAACTTCTTAAAGTATCAGACGAAGCTGCTGCAAGCGACGGGCTTTTTTCAGCAATATCCCGGTACTTGAAAAAAAGCATATTCTATAGCGTCTCGCTTACCCGCCAATCTTATGTCAGCACCGAAAATTACATGCTTAATATATCTTCCATTATCGATAATATATCCATACAAGATACAAGAATTCCACTGGCCGTAGTTTGTACAAATATAAATACCGGCGAAGAGATGGTTCTCAGCGAAGGCCCTTTAAGACAGGCTGTAGCCGCGTCATCCGCCATTCCAGGTCTATTTCCGCCAATAGACTTCGACGGCAGACTTCTTGTGGACGGCGGATGGGTTAACCAATTACCTGTTAAACCATGCAGGCAACTTGGATCAGATATCGTCATAGCTGTAGATGTGGCCAGAAAGCTGGAGCAGGATTACTCCATCGAGAACTCCCTAGATATCCTACGCAGAACTAATGCGATAACCCGGTACACTCTCAGCAACATCCGAGCCAAGGAAGCGGACATTCTTATCGTCCCGGAAATGCCGGAAATCAGCTGGGTGGACTTCGAGTCCTTTGAGGAGTGCGTAAAGAAAGGTGAAGAGGCCGCAGAGAGATCGTTACCGGCTATCAGACATCTCCTTAAAGAAAAAAACTCATTGATATCCAGTTTTATGCGCAAATTGCTTCCCGGATAGAGGCAAGCAGGGATACTTTCATTCTCCATTTAACAGATACAGCCATTATTCTTGACATAATACCTTAATAATTTTAAACTTCAAAAGATGCCTGCAAGTCCTATTTCAAATGTGATTTCTATTAACGTCAGTCCTAAAAAGGGCGAACGTAAAAAACCGGTTAATTCTGTCGATATCAGAACCAATTACGGAATTGAAGGAGATGCCCACGCCTCTGAAAAATGGCATCGCCAGGTAAGTCTTCTGGCCATCGAGAGTATTCGCAAAATGCAGGATATGGGTCTTGACGTGGGTCCAGGCGATTTCGCTGAAAACATCACAACAGAAGGAATCGACCTTGTGGCTCTACCTATTGGAACCCGGCTTTTTCTCGGCATGAAAGTCGAGGCTGAAGTCAGCCAAATAGGCAAGGAGTGCCACAGTCGCTGCATAATTTATGAAACTGCCGGAGACTGCGTAATGCCGAAAGAGGGTATTTTTGTAAAAATTATTAAGGGCGGAAAACTTGCTGTAGGCGACTCTGTCCGGCAACCTGCAAAATGATCACAATAGCTGTTATAACCCTAAGCGACAAAGGAGCAGCGGGGCAACGGGAAGACAAAAGCGGCCAGGTGGTATGTGAGATGGTACGTGATCTGGGCGAAGTTATTTATAAAAAAATACTTCCAGATGAGAAATCGCTTATAATAAGGAGTCTGATTGAACTTTCGGATAAGGGGGTACAGCTTGTGCTAACTACAGGAGGGACAGGACTTTCAAAGCGTGACGTCACACCAGAGGCCACTTTAGAGGTAGCCGACCGGGAGATTCCAGGAATCGCTGAAGTTATGCGCTATACAAGCCTTTCTAAAACACCCCACGCAATGCTTTCTCGAAGTGTGGCTGTTGTTCGGAAAAACACATTGATAATTAACCTGCCCGGAAGCCCCAAGGCAGCAAGAGAAAACCTGAGCGCGGTTCTTCCAGCTCTGGAACATGCCGTAAAAAAAATAAACGGCGATATGACGGAGTGTGCATGTCATGAGTGAAGTTTCTTATCCCATAGCCCT
>CAYWZR010000186.1:0-4809 GCA_964462885.1 uncultured Nitrospirota bacterium | reverse complement strand
GAACAAAATGATGCTTTAATTTTTTCCCCATGCAAACATACCCTCTAATTTTTCCTGTAGAGCCAAGCGAAAAGCCCAGCCGTCATTACATTAAATACCATCCATATTTCTTTTGTTAAATGGATGGGAATGAAGGGATTAAAAAGGATAAAGTTAGAGATGATTATATGGAAAAACATGGATTAAAAGTGCTTAGATTCTCAGATAGAGATGTATTTGTTAATCTAAAAGGGCTTATTGAGAGAATATATAAAAATCTACCCCTTTGTTTAATCCCCCCCAGCCCCCCTTTAGAAAAGGGGGGAGAGAAGGAAATACACAACCTCAATCCTCAGCTTAAATACTGAAACAGTTATAACTAATTTAACAAATAAAACTAACTTTAAAATTATGAATAGCTCTGAAATCACAAAAACAGAACCCGTACAACCGGTCACCATCGAACATGAGATGAACGATGGCAGCGCTCTTGCTTTTCTCCACGGACAGCTTAGCCGTGGATTTCAATATTTTGAAGAGGATATGGGGGTAATCGTTGGAGCTCGCGGCAACAAAGTTTTTCTTAAGGGTGAAAGCGAGAAGGTTCAGCAAGCACTGAAGCTTATCATGGAACTCTCCGACATTAACGAAGAAGGTTCAAACGTAACACTCGAAGACATTCGCTACGGCATAAGAGCCGTATCTCAAGATCAGGGAACCTCGATCAAATCCCTGTTTATGAACACCATTTCCGTCCCTTCAAAGCGAAAATTTGTGACACCGAAGTCAGAAAGTCAGAAAAAGTACGTAGAGGCTATAAAAAAACACGATATAGTAATCAGCATCGGTCCGGCCGGAACCGGCAAGACATACCTTGCCATGGCTATGGCCATAAACGCCTTGATAAGAAAACAAGTCGGCAGAATAATACTCGCCCGCCCGGCTGTAGAAGCTGGTGAACGACTGGGATTCCTGCCAGGCGATCTGGCAGATAAGGTAAACCCGTATCTACGGCCTCTCTACGATGCTCTTTATGATATGATGGACGCGGATAGGGCCAACCGCCTTATCGAGCGTGGCATAATAGAGATAGCTCCGCTTGCGTTCATGCGTGGCAGAACCCTTAACGATTCGTTTATAATTCTTGACGAAGCTCAAAACACCACATCCGAGCAGATGAAGATGTACTTGACCCGGCTGGGATTTAACTCAAAAACTGTAATAACCGGTGATGTAACACAAGTAGATCTTCCGCCGGAACGTAAATCAGGACTCGTAGAGATAGAAAAGCTGTTAAAAGGAATTGAAGGAATCGAGTTTGTTTACTTTTCCAGGCGTGACGTGGTAAGACACAAACTGGTACAGGCCATTGTCAAAGCTTACGAAAATTTTTCAAATGAAAAAGGCTCCTCCGGATAAGAAGAAGACACGGGCAGCCACTAACAGGGCGGCCAAAAAGCAGCCATTCTGGACTCGGCCAAGATCGTGGCGGGACTATACTGGTGAATTTTTTATTGCCGTTTCTGTCTTGCTGATGACGGTTCTGCTACGTCATCCCGATACATCCGTTATGGAGTCCATAGGCCTGCTACTAACCCTGGCACTCCTTCTGATCATCTTACATAAGGATATCGAACGCTACAAACCGGAATTCGTAAAGAACCCGAAGAACATGCTTTTAATCGGGGTGCTGCTGGTCTCCAATCTTTTGCTTGCAAGAATATTCTATCTTTTGCTGGAAGGCTTTGCCCGCGGAATAGATTTTCTTCATCCTGATGCGATCATTTACGGTTTGCCCCTTGCCACTGGCGCTGTGCTGGCAGCGCTCTTAATCGACGTACACGTAGCCATAGTTATCGCCACCATTACAAGCCTGAGCGCAGCTATCTGGTTACAAGACTATACTTACTCCTTCTATACATTTATAGGCTCGATAACCGGGGCCTTTATGGTAATTCAGTGCAAAAAAAGATCCGCTGTCTTAAGGGGAGGACTTTATATCAGCCTTGCAAGTCTGGCAGCCGCCCTGGCCGTAGGTCTTCTTAAAGGCATAATACATACACAAATGGGCTACTCAGCCCTGGTATTTAGTCTGATAAACGGCATTGCAGTGGCCTCAATGGTCTCCATCACCCTTCCGGTTCTTGAAAACTCCTTTAAGATCACCACAGACATAAGACTGGTAGAACTCCTGGACCTGAATCAGCCTCTTCTAAGAAGTTTTCTGCTTCAGGCACCGGGCACTTATCACCACAGCATCATAGTGGGGAACCTGGCCGAGGCTGCGGCTGAGGCAGTGGGCGCAAATCCGTTGCTTGCCCGTGTCAGCGCATACTACCACGATATCGGAAAGGTAAAAACACCCGACTATTTTATCGAGAACCAACAGGCCATGACCAACAGACACGAAAAGCTCTCTACCACAATGAGCGGACTGATTATCGCATCGCATGTAAAAGAGGGTGTCGAGCTAGCCAGTGCTCATAATCTGCCAGAGCCGATAGTAGACATCATCAGGGAACATCACGGCACAAGTCTTATGACATATTTCTACGAAAAGGCCAAAAACCTTCACGAACCTGGTACTCCGCCTGTAAACGAAAACGACTACCGATATCCCGGCCCCAAGCCCCAAACACGGGTATCAGCTCTGGTAATGCTTGCAGATGGTGTCGAAGCGGCTTCCAGGGTATTGACAGATCCGACACCGGCACGCATAGCTGCGCTGGTGAACAAAGTCACTAACAAGGTATTTCTGGACAATCAGCTCGATGAGTGTGAACTTACACTCAAGGATCTTCAGAGAATCAAAAATCATTTTACATTTATATTAACCAGTATATTTCACAAGCGGGTAAATTACCCTGGAATGGGGTTGGATGATAAGAGTGACCAATACTCAGCGAAGAGTCAGCAAAATAGCTACGAAACCGCTGGTACAGAGGACGCAAAAGGCACTGAGCCTGTTAAGGTTGTCAAAAGCTGAGGTTAGCCTTCTGCTTTGCGGCGACCGCCGCATGCGCAGCCTGAACAAACACTACCGCGGCATCGATAGAACAACTGATGTTCTGTCCTTTCCTATATTGCCTCCTGGCAACACGCTGGCAACTGCCAGAGATCTCTGCTTGAAACCCGGCCCAAAACTAAAACTTCTACTTCTCGGCGACATAGTTATCTCCATACCAACAGCATATAGACAAGCTAAACAGAGCGGGCATTCTATTAATAATGAACTCGATATTCTTATGGTTCACGGACTGCTGCACCTGGTGGGATACGACCACGAAAAAAACGCTTATCAGGCCCGAAAAATGCGCAGTAAAGAAAAAGAACTCCTGGAGGCGCTTAGTGCCACTTAGACGGTGGATCGAAAGCGCCGGACATGCCATTGAAGGTATTATTCATGCCGCAAAAACCCAGCGCCACGTGCGCTATCACTTTTATGCAGCAGTAATTATCCTTCTTATAAGCACTATTCTTGGTGTTTCACGAAGCGAGTTTATCGCCATATCTATAGTGGTGATAGTGGTTCTTGCCACCGAGTTAATGAATACGGCACTGGAAGCTGCGATCGACCTGTTCTCTTTGGATTTCCATCCAAAAGCCAGAGCAGCCAAAGACGTTGCCGCAGGAGCAGTGCTGATAACCGCCCTGGGAGCCTTGATTGTCGGTTACGTCATACTATTGCCCCCTCTTAAAAGAGTTTTTGAGGAAGGATTGCCAGTGGTGAGTCACAGCAAAACTGATATCGCCTTGATATCCCTCATTATTGTGCTCATACTGGTTGTCTTGATCAAGGCTATGACAGGAAAAGGGCATCCTCTAAAGGGCGGTATGCCAAGCGGTCACGCAGCCTTTTCATTTTCTGTCTGGGTATCGATCACCTTTATGACTCAGGCTGTGGAAATTTCGATTATTCTGGCTCTGGTAGCGCTGGCGATATCAGCAAGCAGGGTTATTCTTAAAATTCACTCTCTGCGGGAAGTAATACTGGGCTCTCTTCTTGGCAGCGGTGTTACATTTCTGTTATTCTTGGTTTTCACCTGAAAGGATAATCTCTATATGGCTTTTTTAAACAGGCTTAAAGCAGGCCTGGCAAAAACACGCAGTAATCTTGTAGGACGTGCGACTTCTCTGTTCTCAAAACCGCTGGACGATTCTGTCCTGGAAGAGCTGGAAGAAATACTCATAATGTCAGACGTTGGACCAACAGCTGCAAACGAAATCGTCGAATCAATACGAGCAAAAAACGCCAAAGGCGGAGTGTCGGACCTAAAAGCCGCTCTCAAGGCCGAGATGGCCGAAATACTCAGTGATGATTCAGGTCTTCTTATGGTAGATAAACCCTTTGTTATTATGGTTGTAGGCGTAAACGGCGTGGGAAAAACCACAAGCATAGGTAAGATGGCCAAGAGGTACTATGACGAAGGAGTACAGGTAACCCTGGCTGCCGGCGACACCTTCAGGGCCGCCGCCATAGAGCAACTGGAGATCTGGGCTGGCCGGGCAAACGCACAACTTGTAAAGCACCAAAGTGGTTCCGACCCTGCCGCAGTAGCATACGATGCAGTTGCTTCGGCCTCTGCAAGGAATTCCGACGTAGTGATTATTGATACGGCAGGCAGACTACACACCAAATCAAACCTTATGGATGAACTCAAGAAAATCCACAGAGTAATAGGCAAAGCCATGCCGCATGCCCCTCACGAAGTGCTGTTGGTACTGGATGCAACAACAGGACAAAACGCGCTTCAACAGGCAAAGATTTTTAACGACATGACGGCGCTTACAGGGATAATACTGACCAAACTTGACGGAAGCGCCAAAGGC
>CAYWZR010000185.1:0-4879 GCA_964462885.1 uncultured Nitrospirota bacterium | reverse complement strand
GCTGACACCATTTTTTTTGCCGACATAGGCAATTCCATGGCATGGGCCATCCGCCACTTAGTTCTTGACCAGCCATATTCGTTTTTTCTGGCACTGGGTTTTGCCTCTATGGGGTATGCGGTGGCAGCACCAGTGGGTGCCAAGCTGGCAGCGAAGGGCCGACCGGTGGTTGCCATGGTCGGTGATGGCAGTTTTCTAATGAACGGTTTCGAGGTCGCCACTGCTGTAAATTATAAAATTCCGGTGGTTTGGGTAGTTTTCAACAACGCTATGCTGGGGATGGTTCACCATGGCCGGCGGCTTTTTCAACAGCCGGTTCCAGAAGGACTGCCCTCCAGTTTCGAGCGTGTTGATTTCGTTAAAATAGCCGAGGGTCTCGGTGCCAGGGGCCTCCGGCTTGATGGTTCAAAGTCGGTCAGTCGTGACTTTATGGAAGAAGTCTTTGCCACCGGTCGGCCCACTGTGCTTGATATTCTGATTGATGAGAAAGCTGTGCCACCGATCCACAGTCGTATTCGAACTGTGGACAAGCATTTTTAGCTGGAACAAAAAGTTTGCCAAGGAGGCAATGTGAAGTCAATCTTAGCTCAAGGCTTGCACTCTATGAAATCTGTTGATATCATGTATTGCACATAGCTATGGTGATCTCCCATATATGTTCTGTCACAAAAACGGATCTTATATGTCATAAAATAAAAATTCAAAAATGTCAAACCGGTTTAACTCAATACCTAAAAAAGCAATAAAGCAAACAACGTACAGATATTCAGTATAAAAAGAATTTGATCACCATGGGGAAAGAACACTCAGTATTAGGCTTCTTGATAAAAATAATAGCCACGTTTATAAAATCGGCTATTATTTGTGGAAGTTGTATGCTTGCCCTGCTCTTAATACCTATTCCGGCTTTGGCGGCTGGATCGGCGAATGCTTCTAACAACCTTGATGCCCTCATTGATATGAGTCTTGAAGAGTTAGTAGAGGTGGAAATTAGCTTGGCTACCGGTAGCCCCAAACCTATTAGTAGAGCGCCTGCCGTTGCCACCGTAATAACTGCCGAAGATATAGAGCGCATTGGAGCCACGACCTTGGATGAGGCGTTGGAGACTGTGCCTGGCTTGCATGTTGTGCCATCAAACAAAAACTCGATGGACCCCATTTATTCAATTCGCGGTATCCATACAAGTCTTAACTCTCAGGTTCTGTTAATGGTAAACGGTTTGCCTATTACATATTCATATACCGGTGCTCGCCCCCTGGGTTTTCAGTTGCCAACATCTATGATATCGCGCATTGAAATTATGCGAGGTCCCGGGTCAGCGGTGCATGGCGCAGACGCATTTGCCGGTATAATTAATGTTATAACCAAGGATAGTAAAGAAATAGCTGGTACCAGATCCGGTGTCCGGTATGGTTCATTTAATTATACCGATATATTCCTTCAGCATGGCCGACAATATGACGGCTGGAATGTTGCTTTGGGCCTGGACTATATGAAAAGCAAGGGTGACAAGGGAAGAATAATTGACAGCGATATGCAGAAAGCTTTGGACAAAAAAACTGGAACCAATGCCTCACTTGCACCTGGAGCATTAGACTCCGAGTTTAAAATTGTCAATGGACACTTAGAACTTTCCAAAGATAACTGGACATTCCGAGCTTGGGGGTGGTTGCTGAACAACGATGGCATGGCTGATGGTGTCACACAGACCCTTGCGGCAAACAATTTGGATTCGAAACAATACGTAGCTGACCTTATTTATAACAACAAAACATTGTTGCAAGACACCAAGATTAGTACCCATTTAAACTACAGTTATCTTAAAGTCGATTCTTACGTTCAGTTATTCCCGCCTGGCGCTAAATTGCCTATTGGCTCGGACGGGAATATTGACCTGGCAACTCCAGTAGGTTTAACCGATTTTCCTGATGGAGTTATAGGTTATCCGGTTGTTGTTGATCAGCAACTGGGCATTGAGCAAAGCCTTTTTTATGAGGGGTTCGACCAGCAGAGCTGGCGAGTGGCTATAGGATATAAACATATTCAAAATGAACCTTCTGAATCTAAAAACTTCGGTCCAGGTGTCCTTAACGGCAGTCAAGCTGTTTCCACCGGCAAACTTACTGATGTCACCGGAACTTCGAATATCTTCATGAACAAACAAACCAGGGAGTTGGGATATATATCGTTGCAAGATGAGTGGTCATTTGCTCGCGACTGGGAGTTCACTGCCGGGCTTCGCTATGACCAATATTCGGATTTTGGCAATACAGTGAACCCACGTGCCGCCCTGGTATGGCAGAGCCGGGACGATCTGACCACTAAGTTTCTATTTGGCAGGGCTTTCCGACCGCCTGCTTTTGTCGAGTTATATACAAGAAACACCCCGTCTAACCGAGGGAATCCAGACCTTGTACCAGAGACTATTCAAACATACGAAATAGCTTTTGACTATCAACCAACTAATAATCTGAGAGCTAGATTAAATGTTTTTTACTATGATATTGATGACCTCATAGAATTGGTACAAGACAAGGGACAAACAACATTCACTGCGCAAAACAATAAAAACCAGGAAGGGCGTGGTTTTGAGATCGAACTAGACTGGGAAATCACGAATGAACTTCGTCTACGTTCCAATTTCGCCTATCAACGCTCTAAGGACAAGGACACTGGTGAAATCACTCCAGATGCGCCGGAAATGCAGTTTTATCTCAATCCGTATTGGACCTTTTTGCCGCAGTGGTCAGTTGATAGCCAATTCTACTGGATTGCTGGACGTCACAGAGCCGCAGTCGATACTAGGCCTGGCATTAAAAATTATTCGCTGGTTAATCTCACGTTGCGCCGCAAAAATATTGCCGAACACTGGAACATGGCATTTGCGGTCAGGAATCTTTTTGACGATGACATCCGGGAACCAAGTAGTGAGGGAATTCCAAATGACTACCCAATGGAAGGACGAAATATCTGGGTTGAAGTGCGCTATAAGTTCTAAAATTTTTAGTTTTTAGTTTTTTATAATATTAATTATAGGTTTACAGTTTGTTACTTTGTTATTATAGAACAGTTAAGAAACAGCAGGTTCAACCAAAGAGATGTTTGACATGGTTAGTTAGTAATCGTTGTCTGACTTTGCTTGTGCTGGTTTGTCTTATATTGACTTCTCCGTTTTCGAGGCTTGCTTATGGTGAGGAATCCAGAGTCAGAGAGTACGATCTCAAGGCTGTTTACCTCTATAATTTTCTTCACTTTGTCCACTGGCCGGATAAGAAAAAAACAGGCTATTTCGAACCTAAGGTTATTTCTGTTGTCGGCATATCACCGATTGAAAATAGCCTAAAAAAACTCCAGTCCAAGCTACAAAAGGCGGGGAAAAAAGACCTATCCATAAATTATTTAGGTCCCTACCATAAAGGTATGAATCTAAGCGGTTGCCACCTGCTTTTTGTCAGTGATTCGGAAAAGGAAAATTTCGCCAAAATCATTGCTGATTTAAAAAATTCTCCGGTTCTCACCGTGTCTGATGTAGGCGGCTTTTTAATGGCTGGAGGTATGATTACTTTGGTTACTCGTAAAAATAAAATCAGCTGGGAAATCAATCGTACTCCAGTGCGGTTAGCTAGGCTGCGAATTAGTGCCAAATTGCTGGATATCGCATCCATGGTAATGGATACGCCTGAACAAGTTATGCCTGAGTGATCAAAGCAATCGAAACAGATGCAATAAAAATCTTTTTTGTGACCAGCAGATGGAGAAATAAAAGACCGAAGACTATTAGGTGATTTGATTTGTTTAAAACAAATAAAGGATTATTAATATACTTCAGTCCAAATACATAAGCAGTTATAACTTTTTATATGATTCCTATTCGTAATCTTACCATCAGAAAAAAGTTGACTCTTATTCTGATGCTTACAAGCGCTACTGCGGTCTTGCTTGCCTGTCTGCCTTTTTACGCAATGGTTGTTGACCATTACCGGCAGTCCTATCGCAACGACCTCACTAGTTTGGCCAGAGTGCTTGGCTATAATTGCCAGGCGGCACTTGCCTTTGATATCCCCGAGGATGCTGATAAGGTCCTGGAGTCTCTAAAGGCCAGACCCTCGATAAGTTTTGCGGAAGTTCATGACAATAAAGGTAAGCTTTTTGCGGTTTACGGTAATAACCATCCCGTCTCGAAGACTTTAACCACACATTCTGTTGATCATAAAAGTGAAGCCTTACCAGGTTTCATGAAAATAACTCAAAAGATCATTTTAGACAACAATACCATAGGTACTCTCTCTCTATATGATGATATGCGGCAGCTACATGTAGCACGCAAACTGGCTTTCTCCATCTTATTACCGGTGGTCTTTATTGCTCTTGGCATCGCCTTTCTTTTGGCTTCATGGCTTCAAAAGTTCATTTCCAAGCCTATTTCGGATCTGGTTTCGGTCTCTCATCGAATCTCGAAAAACCGGGATTATTCAGTGCGAGCACGGAAACATAGTGAAGATGAATTAGGCCGTCTGGTCGATGCTTTTAACAACATGCTGGACCTAATAGAAAAAAGGGATTCCGCTTTGCGGGAAAGTGAAAAACGTTTTCGTACTCTTGTAGATCAGGCGGTGGATGCATTCTTTCTGTTTGATACCGATGGGAACTTCATTGACGTAAACCGGCAGGCTTGTAATAGCCTTGGATACAGCCGCGATGAACTGTTATCACTAACTATATCAGATATAGACGGCACGGATGAAGCCATTAAATCTTGGGGTAAATCCTGGGAAAATCTGGCTTCGGGCGAGCCGGTTACCATTGAGGCTATGTATCGCCGCAAGGATGGTACAAGCTTTCCTGTTGAAGTCGGACTGGGGCTTTTGGAACTTGGCG
>CAYWZR010000184.1:0-4883 GCA_964462885.1 uncultured Nitrospirota bacterium | reverse complement strand
TCGGCATTTTATACACACCGTTCACTGTCCACACCGCAGTGCCGGCTGGTGCCGTAGTGTCAAGGCCGGAACCTTGCCACGGCTGTAGCTGATGATTATGCTCATCAACTGTTCGTGTGTCGAACATCACGGCTGTCGGGTCTGCCTCAAGAGCAGCAAGCGCATCAACAGCCGACACGCTAGTAAATGCATGAACCGACTGCGCAGCGAATAAAAGCAATGCTGCTAAGGCCAAAAATACCGCCGACACTTTCCTGGATTTTCTCATTACTGTTACCTCCGAATCAAAATAAATTTAAAAACCTTTATCCCGGCTTATAACCGGAACATAAAAAAACAAAAAAAACAAAATACTTTATTATTGAGTTTATTGTTACCACAGAAAACGCAGAGACCACAGAGAATTTTAAAGGATTCTCTGTGCTTTCTATGTGCTCTGGTGTTAATTAAAAAACAATTATTATATTTTTACATACAAGTACAAAATATTAAGATTTGTACAGTCTTTTAATTTTAATAATTTAGGAAACAATGAAGGGGAGTGGGCATATGCCCGCTCCCCTAAAAGTTTTTTAAAGGTTAACCACCTCCATGGCCCCTATGATGATGCATTCTTATGCCGCTATCTTGGCAATCACTGTCGTCAGAATCAATCCGACCATCACAGTCATTATCTTTTTCATCAATACATGTAGGATCACCAGGCGGACCTTCCGTAGCTCCGGTATTGACTGTCGCATCACTGTCATTACAGTCTACCGCTCCACAATCTCCGCCTTCGACAAAATAGCCATCACCGTCATTGTCCGTGCAAACGACACAATCGCTGTCAGCTATATCAATTGCTCCATCGCAATCGTTATCCAGAGCATCGTCACAGACTTCGGTAACTGGTGCTCCGGGGATACAATAATCTATTTCGCCACCTTCAACACATGCCGTTTCACCGGTTGACGCACATTCTCCCACTCCGCATGTCGTAGCTACTGTGACATAATCCTCATCAACACTACCATCACAATTATTGTCTATTCCATTACAGAGAGAATCATCTGCGCCCGGAAAAACTGTATCGTTATTATCATCGCAGTCAACCAGGCCACAATCTCCGCCATCTGGAGAATAAGTGTCATTGTCATTATCCGCACAAGCCAAAATAACATCCACAGTTAAACTCCTGGTATCATGTCCAGCGTAGGTGGCATTAGGGCTTGTCTGTTGTAGAGAACCAAGAGACGGGTGATAATTTTCAGAGCCGGATGTCCATAAATAGTTCCCATTAGATAAAGTCAGGGGTAAGTTGTAATGGGTGATTAAAGTATTGGCAGGGGTATCAGTGGTATCACATAAATCTGTTGTGGACAGGCCCGGTAACTCTACTGCACCCACACAGGTATTTAGAACAGTAGAATAACTAATTGCGCTATTGCCCGGCAATCTCGGCTCCAAAATGGAGACTATAAAAGGAACCTCGTTATTAACGGTTTCTGTATAGCCATTTTTATCAGGAGCATAAGAAATAATCTGCGGAGGCATAGTCTTGTCACCGTAATTAGACCACCTGGGAAGGCCCTGAGCATTCCACTCCTGCATGCCGCCCTGGCCGCCGCCTGGTGTGCCATCGGCATCAATATTGATAAGTTTTGAAAAGTACTCGGTAGTGCCGGTTCTGGCATTATAGAAGGTCTGATCATCCATCCAATCAGCCATGTAGTAACTTCTGTAAGCAGTACGGCACAGGAGATATATCTCTGTATTGAAAGTTATAGTACCAGCAGCAAGCAGTTCTTCGATAAGACTTCTAACCATAGCCTCATCCTCGGGCGCCCCTGTACCAGTGACAACTCCGGCATACCAGTAAGGGATATTAAAAGGCAATCTGACCGCATCAGGTACGCCACTGACTACCCACTTTGGAGTCCCATTATATGCATCAGGATCCGTGCACACACCATTATTGGCATTCCACGGTTGCCCACAACCGTAATATTCGTCAGCGGTACGGGTATCAAACATAACTCCAGTAGAACCAGCAGCAGTAAGAGCATTGTAGGTAGCCTTAGCCGATACACTGGTAAAAGGCGTTTTTGTCGAAGCGGCATCAGCTAATTGCACTATAAACAGAAACAGTCCCGCAATTATCAATACCATTGTTTTTTTCTTAATCGACATAAGACCTCCAAACTCCATCATTATTTCAAGTCTTGATAACACCAAAGACACTGGTTAAGAGCTGGCAGAACACTATATTATTAACAAGCAACACCCATGCCAAACTTATAACCCATTGATAATTCAAGCCTTTTTAAGATGAAGGCTTCTCAAATCCCACAAAGTGTTAATTTTAACGACACTAAACTGTATGAGATACTTACCCTTTAAAAACAAATAGATACAAATATAACTCTAAAAAAATGCCTAATAAATAGGCACATTTTGGCCAATTCTAAAAAATACAACAAGAAAAAGTGTAAATTTTTCCGACATTGAGCCACATTAAATATTTCACTTTAAAAAACAATGTGTTACAAAAAATCTACCCGAAAACTGCCCAGCAAACAGGCAATTTAGGGGCGATTTCAAGAGGTACAACAAAAAAAGTGTAAAATTTATTGACATAGTTTCACAAACACTAAGAGCGCTTCTTCTTTCTTAGTTCCGCATCTATGATAGTTTTGAACCCTTCTATAGAGCGGTTTCTAAGCCTTATTCCATTTATAAAGATTGTTGGAGTACCAGTAACCCCCACCATAGAGGCATCTTGGACATCCTTTGCGATTGCCCGCTGGTGCTTTGGATCCTTGAGACTTGCAACAAAGGCCCCCATATCAAGGCCGAGTTCTTTGGCAAAATCCAGGAGCTTCTGATCCGATAGCTTCTGATAATTCTCAAAGATCTTTTTGTGATATTCCCAGTATTTCCCTTGTTCTTTTGCCGCCAAAGCGGCAACAGCCGCTGCACGCGCAAATTTATGACTGCGAATAGGATAATGTTTGGTTACAACTTTGACTTCATTAGGATATTGCTCCAGCACCTGCTGAAGTAACGGCACAAGCCGCGCACAGTAAGGTCATTGGAAGTCTTCAAAAACCGCGATCACAACCGGTGCATTAGCAGACCCAAGGAAAGGAGATCCCTTAACATCTATCTGATAAAGCATCTTAACATTGATTACGGAGAGAGTTTTCCCCTTTACGCTGGCAACAAAAAGCTTGTCACCTTTAGGAGAAACAGTGATACTGTCGGCTCCACGATCCACAGGAATCTTGTCAACAACAACTTTTTTGACTGGAGAATACAACAGAACCTCTCCAGGAGTTAGAATATAGACCCATTTTCCATCAGCCGAAGCAGCTACATCCAGTGGATTTTGTTCGATGTTTAGAGTGGATTGAACATTCCACTCAACACCTGCATGAACCGTGGGAACCGCCAAACTGAAAACGAAAAGAAACAGAAAAAATGATAAGACGGGATACATTCTAGTGCGTTTCATGATCGACCTCCATTTATTTTATTTTTTAAAAAAAAACTCACAAAACATTTCTGTTTTAGAATTCAGGTGAGAGACTAAGAGCAGGAAAATTGAAGATCGGAGAAACAACAGGCAAAACACCTGATTCCTATAAGTTCAATACCCTACACTAATTCATTTTTCCAAGTCAAGAAAAACAAATAGGCGCTTTTAAAAAACAAATAGCTCCTAAGTGTTTTGCAACATACTCATATTAGGCATTCTTCTGAATAACTAAAGCCACAATCATCTCCAACATATTTCCATTTTACCCTGAACTGCTTGATTATTTACCTTTTGCACAATTTTGAAGTTCGTAGAGTTTGTTTAGCGCCTCTATAGGCGTAAGTCTTGCAAGATCCAGATCGAGAAGCTCAACCAGCACAGGATCAGGAATCGAAGAAAAAAGATCCAACTGCTGGTTTATCTGAGGTACTGCATCAGCCTTATGAGCCAGCTTCGGACGACCTTCCTCGTTCAACTCAGCCTTCTCCAAATTATCAAGAATCTCTTTGGCCCGCCCGATAACCTCGTCAGGCAATCCTGCGAGACGTCCCACCTGTATACCATAACTTTTGTCAGCAGGGCCTTCCTTAATCTTTCTTAGAAAAATAATTTCGTCGCCCCACTCCTTTACAACTATATTGTAATTCTTTACTCCCTCCATAACCATCGCCATCTCGGTAAGTTCATGGTAGTGAGTAGCAAAAAGAGTACGAGCCTTAAGTTTCTGGCAAATACTCTCTGCCACAGCCCATGCTATGCTGATACCATCAAAAGTGCTTGTGCCGCGTCCCACCTCATCAAGTATGATTAGGCTCCGGTTAGTTGCATTGTTTAAAATATTAGCTGTCTCGGTCATCTCAACCATGAATGTAGACTGACCTTTCACCAGCATATCCGAAGCGCCGATACGAGTAAAAATTCTGTCAACCACACCTATTACCGCCTCATCGGCAGGCACAAAACTGCCTGCCTGGGCCATGAGTGTTATCAGAGCCACTTGACGCATATAGGTGGACTTTCCGGCCATATTTGGGCCGGTAATAATTAAGAGCCGGTTTTCAGAACCATCCAGTTCGGTATCGTTAGGTGTAAAATTCTCAGACGTATTTATAATCTCTATAACCGGATGTCTGCCGGAATCGATATGAATCTGTTCGTCTGAGTTAACCACAGGCCTCGTGTACCGACGGCCCCTTGCGATATGGGCAAGAGATGCCAGAGCATCAATGCCTGCCACTGCCGAGGCGGTACTCTGAATACGGCTTCCGGCCATGGCAACTGTATCCCTTATATCTGTAAATATTCCGTATTCAAGAGTTTTTATTTTCTCCTCAGCGCCTAGAATTTTATTTTCGTAGGTTTT
>CAYWZR010000183.1:0-4920 GCA_964462885.1 uncultured Nitrospirota bacterium | reverse complement strand
GGTTTATGCCCTGTAAAACAGGGGGGAACCAAAAAGTGGTTGTATTAATTTCACCACTATATTGTGTCTATTTGTCCATATCCATAACTTTATTTTTTAAAAAAACCACTTTTCAATATGTTGTAATTTATCGAATATGCTGTTTTTAAAGCTAGTATGATTCAATTTAATGCCTAATCTTTAAACTTGGGACTTATGAAGCCCCTTACATCACTCTTTTATCTAATTTGAAGTAGCAAAAAACATGCCATTATATGCATCTTAGTAATGAAACTTTTATCTGTTTACAGCTCAGGGTAATGAGAATATGCTTTTTTAGTTATTATAGGATTGACTCATAGGGTCTTAATCCTTTAAACTTTAATGCTTTTAAAATTTCCCGAAGGGGCAAATCTGCAAATTTTTTCCATGCGTAATATTTATTATTGTATGGCAGATTATTTCAAAGAGGTTTAAATCAATGTCTGAAGATTATCAAGAAAACAGCACTTCCAATCCCACAGCTGGCGGGATCATCGAACATGAGGAAAGTTTCGAAAAACTTCTCGAAGAAAGCGACAGCATTCGACGAAAAACCAGGCTTAGACCTGGAGAAAAGGTAAAGGCCACAGTAATCAGTATCTCCGACGATTCTGTGTATGTAGATTTCGGGGAAAAGAGTGAGGGCATTGTGGCACTACGCGAATTTGTGGAAGATGGAGTGTCACATGTAAAAGAGGGCGATGAGGTTAATGCCTTTTTTCTGTCCAGAACAGACGGTATTATGTGCTTTACAACTCTGGTTCATGGCTATTCACCAATAAAATTGGGTGCTATACGCGATGCTCAGATAGCAGGTATTCCTGTAAATGCAGATGTTAAACGAGAGATAAAAGGAGGCTTCGAGGTTTCCATTGGCGGAGTCAGATGTTTCTGCCCATTTTCTCATATAGATCTGAGCGGCGGTCGTGAAGGAGGTGTTTTTCTTGGGCAAACATTTCCTTTCAAAGTTCTTGAATTCGAGGAAGATGGCCGCAACATTATAGTATCGAGGCGGGCTCTGCTGGAAGATGAAAAAAAGGCCAAGATAGAAGAACTCAAAATCAGCCTTAAGGTTGGAGCTGAAATTACTGGAGTAGTTCGTTCTGTACAGAAATTCGGGGTTTTTGTCGCGCTGGAAGGTGTAGTCGATGCCCTTATACCTGTGAGCGAAATGGGGTGGGGTCGAATTGAAGAGCCCAAGAATCTGCTTTCTGTGAGCCAGGAAGTGACAGCCAAAGTAATCGCGCTTGACTGGGAGAAAAACCGCCTCACTCTAAGTCTTAAGGCTATGCAGCCTAACCCCTGGACCTTTACAGCCGAAAAATATCCTGTTGGTGTCAAGGTGGCTGGAACTATTGTCCGGCTTGAATCCTTCGGAGCTTTTGTAAATCTTGAACCGGCAATTGATGGCCTGATCCACATTTCAAATCTCGGAGCCGGAAGGCGAATTAATCATCCGAAAGAAGTGGTTGAAGTAGGGCAGAATGTTGAAGCATATGTATTAGGTGTGGATCCTGACAAAGGAAAAATTTCTCTATCACTTGAGCAGAAGCTAAAACCAGAAGATATTGCACTTCCTGAAAAGGGTGAACTTCTTGATGGCGTAGTTGATAGAGTTATGCCTTATGGAATTTTCCTAAAGATGAGCAGTGGGCTTACAGGTTTAATTCCTAATGCAGAAATGGGGACTTCTCGTGGTACTGATCACAGCCATATGTTTCCAGTTGGCACAGATATGCAGGTGGTTGTAATTGAGGTCGATAAAAAACATCACCGTGTTCGGCTCAGTCGGAAGGCGGTGGTTAAAAAGACGGAGCAAGACGAATATAACCGTTATAAAAACTCCGAAAGTGTCCAGGAGCAGAAGTCTTCAACCGGAATGGGAAGTCTCGGCGAACTTCTTAAGGCCAAGATGGAAGAAAGAGAAACCGTATAGATAGTAGGGGGGATCCACCCTTTTATTGCAGATGTCGTCCCCCCTCAATTAATAAGAACTAATGAAAACTCTGTTTTCCTACCTGCATTACTGGAAGTGGCAGTGAGGATACAACCTGCCTGTCAAGCATTATGTCAACCCAGTAGGTTCCCTGTGTTTTGAACTCCAGATTAATAATCATTGAAATATGGCGACAGCGTTTCATACTGCCTGATAGTGATAGCTTGGACTTAGTCTGAGCTATCAAAGAGTTGCGGTCAGGCGTATAGATCCGTATTGACATATCATGATCGCTGTTGTCCCCCATCCACTCGTTTATGATCGTAAGACGCAGGTGCACTGCAGGAAAAGTATTCGCATATATATTTTCGAACACTCCTATAAAGCTCATTCTTCCACCAACCTCTTGCCTTACATCGTCACAAAACAGGGTGAAACTGAGCTGTGGATTTTTTATATCGCTTCCCATTTATTTTTATAACCTAAAATATTGACTTAATAATCTTTTATTTACAAAATTTTATAACGTTAGTTTACCATTCTTAGACTCTGCCAGACAAGGGCTTGCCGCCAGGGCCAGGCCAAAACTGCTAGAATAAGGAGGTGTCAACCTCTGCTGGATCACTTGGACGATTTTCTGCTTTCCGTTACAGAAACTTTAGGTTATACTGGATCGGACATCTTATTTCTTTAAGCGGCTCCTGGATGCAAACTGCTGCTCAGGGCTGGCTTGTCTTTAGTCTGACAAATTCCGCTTTTTACCTGGGAGTTGTAACTGCTGCCGGATCTCTACCGATATTATTTTTCACACTGTTTGGTGGCGTTCTAGCAGATCACTTTAAGAAACGATCGCTTCTTCTTTTTACGCAGTCGATATCTATTTTACCGGCTGCAATGCTTGGGTTTCTAACTTTTACCGACCGAGTTCAAGTATGGCAAATCATCGTCTTAGCAGGGTTTCTGGGTGTAGTAAACTCTCTGGACATTCCTGTCCGACAATCCTTCCTTATTGATTTGGTAGCTCCTGAAAGCTTGCATCATGCCATAGCCTTAAACGCAGCAGCCTTTAATGGAGCACGAATGATTGGGCCAGCCATGGCCGGCTTTTTAATTAGTTGGTTCGGTATTCATGTCTGCTTCTGGCTTAATGCCATTAGTTTCGGAGCAAGCATTTTGGCTCTCTATTTTATTCACTCTGCTGATGTCGGTAAAACTCCAAGAGAAGAAGGAGGTATTTTTGCACGGATGAAGGAAGGCTTTGTTTACCTAAAACAAGATAAACGAGTTCTTTCACTAATGGCCCTGGTTAGTGTTTTAAGCCTTCTTGGATTGCCATATGTAACCCTTCTACCAGTGTTTGCACGCGAAATATTGTTTGTGGATTCTACGGGATATGGATTACTGATGAGTTCCGTGGGACTGGGCGCCCTTTCCGGTGCCCTATTACTTGCATTTAGAATATCCGGAAGCAGTAAGGGCCAGAGAAATATCCATGTGGGTGGTATTTTTTTTGCTATCACCATGATATTCTTTTCACAGTCAAGACATACTGCTCTTTCTATGCTGCTTCTGTTCTGTACAGGTTTTGCTGCGGTTGCTGTTATTGCATCGATAAATACAACAATTCAAAAGAAAATACCTAATCATCTTCGGGGGCGTGTAATGAGTATTTATACTACGCTTTTCCTGGGAATGTTTCCCATAGGTTCTTTGATGATGGGAACATCGTCAAACCTCATCGGGGTTCAATCTGCTGTTGCAATAAGCGGAGCAATATGCCTGATAGTTGTGGCTGGCTCCTGGCGTTACCGTAAGGGAAAACAGGCAAATGACTGAAATATCAGGAATACTTGAGCGCATTGTATACATAAACGAGGAGAGCTCCTATCTTGTCGCCCGTATTCAGGAAAAAGGAAAGCGCGATTTGAGTACCATCATCGGCAATATCGCCGCCCAGCCCGGTGAGTCGTTGAAACTCTATGGCAAGTGGGTTAACAATAAACAGTACGGGCTTCAATTTAGCGTTGCAAAATACGAAAGTGTTGTACCTGCATCGATTACAGGTATAGAAAAATACCTCGGCTCCGGCCTCATAAAGGGGATTGGCAAGATATACGCCTCCAGAATTGTAGCTAAGTTCGGCAAAAACACTCTGGATGTAATAGAAGGCGAGCCTGAAAAACTCCTTGAGGTCGAAGGTATTGGCAAGGTCAGGCTGGAGGGAATCAAGAAGGCGTGGGAAGAGCAGAAGGAAATCAAAAAGGTTGTAATGTTTCTACAGGAACACGGAGTTTCCACCACCTACGCCGTCAAAATATTTAAAACCTACGGCAATGATGCAATAACTATAGTTTCTGAAAATCCCTATAGGCTGGCAGCAGATGTATATGGTATAGGATTCAAAACAGCCGACAAAATAGCACAGCACATGGGAGTAAGCCGCGATTCAATTATGCGCGCCGAGGAAGGAGCCGCATATGTTTTATCTGAACTATCAAGCGATGGCCACGTCTTCTACCCTAGAGAGGATTTGATCGAAGCTGCCATGAAAATACTCGAGATAGACGGAGAAATCATTAAAAATGGAATCGAGGCTTTAAAAGAACACGAGAGAATTGTTATAGACCAGGATGCTGTTTACCTCAGCCCGTTTTATTACGCTGAAACCAGTGTGGCAGGCAGGTTAGCTCTTTTGATGGCAGGGCCAAAGAGAAGCATTCAAATCAATATTGACAAAGCCATCGTCTGGGTTGAGGGGAAAAATAAAATACAACTAGCCGAACGTCAGAAAGAGGCCATAAAGAAGTCTATAAGAGAAAAGATTATGGTGATAACCGGAAACCCAGGCTGTGGCAAGTCAACGCTGGTTAAGAGCATAATCGATATCCTTGGCAAAAAAGAAATCAGTATACTTCTTGCGGCACCTACCGGACGGGCAGCGCAAAGGCTTTCTGAACTTACCG
>CAYWZR010000182.1:0-4925 GCA_964462885.1 uncultured Nitrospirota bacterium | reverse complement strand
AAGATGGATGAATTTAAAGTTGATATAGAAAAGGGAGTTATTGAACCTCGTGAGTTGAGCGCTACAGACAGGTTTAAGTTCAAATGTTATCCTGGAATCAAATGTTTTAATAAGTGTTGCAGTGCTATGCGAATAAACCTGACTCCCTACGATATCTTTATTCTAAAAAATCGGCTTGGGTTGTCGTACGATGAATTTCTCATAAAGTATACACAGCCGGCGTCGATTGATAGAACTCCTCTGCCGATAGTGGTTCTGAAGTTGTTGGATGATGAGGCAAAATCATGCCCGTTTCTTTTAGAAAAAGAGGGCTGTAGTGTTTATACGGATCGTCCATCTACGTGCAGGTACTACCCTATAGGTCGTGTTCATATGAAAAAGGTAGATAAACCTGAACTGCGGGAGTTTTTTGTTCTGGTGAAAGAAGATCATTGTCTGGGACATAAAGAAGATAAGGAATGGACGATTGATGAGTGGAGACAGGACCAGGGTGTAGATTTTCATGACGGCGTTACCCGTGACTGGCTGGAGATTGTAATTAAAGCCAAAAGTCTCGGGATGACGGAATTTAACAAAGGTTCTCTTGACCTTTTCTTTATGATAAGCTCAAATCTTGATATGTTCAGAAAATTTGTATTTGAAAGCAGGTTCCTGGATACTTATCAACTTGAGCCTGACTTGGTGGAAAAAATTCGCAGTAGCGAGCTTGATCTACTTAAGTTTTCACTTAGGTGGCTTAGGTTCGCGCTTTTTGGTGAGGGGAATTTCAAGATTAGTGATAATGCTAAGGTTAAAGCATCGGAACGTCTTAAAAAACTCTCAGAAGCTCGAAAGCAGCAGATGCAAGAGCGGGAGCAGAAAGCAGAAAAGGATATGGCTCATATGCAGGAAATGAAGAAGAATAGAACTGACAGTTAAAGAAGGAGGATCCAGTATGCTATTTTCTACAAAAGAAGTCATTGAGCAGGCTGTTCAGACAGAAAAGCTTGGTTATGAATTCTATATTGCCATGGCAGAGAAGTTTAAAAAAGATGAGGATTTAAAAACACTTTTTGACTTCCTTGCAACAAAAGAACTGCAACATGAAAAAATATTTTCTGAACTGATCAGTAAGGTTTCAGCGAAAGAACCGGAAGGCTGGGAAGAGGTTGCGCAATATTTAAGGGCTATTGTTGAATCTGAATTTTTTCTCGGAAACAACAAATCATTGCCGTCTCTGGAGCATGTGAAGACAGTTACAGATGCCGCTGCTTTTGCTCTTAACTTTGAGAAAGAAACATTGCTTTATTTTCATATTCTAAGAGATATGGTGGAAGAAAAAAACCTCATTGATGAGATTATAAATGAGGAAAGAAGTCATGTTGTCTGGTTAAGTAAATATCAACACGAACATAAAACAGGTTCTATAGATGCCTGAACAGCGGTTATGGAAAGACCTGTCTTTTACATACTCGATGTGTTTGCTGAACAAAAGTATTCAGGAAATCAACTTGCCGTTTTTTGCTGTACAGGCGAT
The DNA here is from genome assembly GCA_964462885.1 of uncultured Nitrospirota bacterium. Lineage (GTDB taxonomy): Bacteria > Nitrospirota > Thermodesulfovibrionia > SZUA-242 > SZUA-242 > JALUUO01. The sequence goes on along the minus strand of CAYWZR010000182.1, from coordinate 3,409 downwards.
ATTTCAGATATCGAAATGCAGCAAATTGCAAGAGAAATAAACTACTCGGAAACAACATTCATTCTGTCCGGCGAGCAACGAAATGGTGGTTTTGATGTTCGTATTTTTACTCCACAAAAAGAAATTCCATTTGCAGGCCATCCGTCGCTTGGAACCGCCTATATAATTCGCCACGAGATTATCCATGAGCCGGTTGAAACTGTAATCTTAAACTTGAAATCAGGACAAATACCTGTGAGTTTCAGCTCACTTGTGAGTTCCTGCTCCGGCACTGATAATATAAATCTTCTGTGGATGAAACAACCTGTTCCGAGTTTTGGCCGTTTATTTAATATTGAATCAATCGCGCGGGTTTTAAGCCTTGATGAGGACGATTTTGATGCTAGATTTCCTGTTGCAACGGTTTCAACAGGATTTCCTTTCACTATTGTTCCATTAAAAAGTCTGGACAGTTTAAAGCGTCTCAGACTGGATAGAAAAGAATATTTTAGCTGGATTGAGAGTGAGTGGGCCAAGGCTGTTCTGGTTTTTTGCCCGGAGACGAACAATTGTATGAATGATTTAAGTGTACGTGTTTTTGCAGAGTACTATGGTATCCCTGAGGATCCGGCTACCGGGAGCGCAAATGGTTGTTTGGCTGCATATCTGATGAAGTATCGATATTTTGGCGAGAGTAGTATTAATCTTCGGGTTGAGCAAGGTTATGATATGGGGAGACCTTCGCTGATTTTCTTGAAAGCTGAAGATAACAAAGGCGAAATGGATGTGTTTGTTGGCGGAACAGTTGTAAAGATTGCCAAAGGAGAATTTTTTTAGCCGTTCTACAGGGTTGATGTTTAAAAATAATAAAAGGGCTAGACACACGCAAGGGCAGGCACAGGGGCCTGCCCCTACAATGATTTTAAATGTTGTCGGGGCAATATCCGATTCTAAACGCTGTAGGGGCAATCCCCCTGTGGTTGCCCTGTTTTTTGGTTATTTGTGGATAAATTAATTATAGAAGGCGGCAGGCGGCTTCAAGGGGAAGTCCGGGTAAGCGGGGCCAAAAACTCAGTGCTGCCACTAATGGCTTCTGCAATCCTAGCCCCTGGTGTATCCACTATGTCGAATGTCCCGGCTCTGAAGGATGTTGATACTATGGGACGGCTTCTTGAAAACATGGGAGCTGAGTTTTCGATGGAAGGCTCTTCTGTCTCCGTAGACACATCTGGCATGAACGGAGTCGAAGCACCGTATAACTTGGTTAGGACCATGCGTGCCTCGGTGCTTGTGCTAGGACCGCTTCTGGCAAGAATGGGAAGGGCAAGGGTCTCACTTCCCGGAGGATGTGCTATAGGAGCTCGTCCCATTAACATTCATCTTGAGGGACTTCAAAAAATGGGAGCCGAGATTGTTCTGGAGGATGGTTATGTAAATGCCCGTGTTTCTCGTCTTTGCGGCGCTAATATAAGGTTTGACATTCCAACTGTGACTGGTACCGAGAATCTTATGATGGCAGCTACTCTGGCCGATGGAGAGACAGTTATAGAAAACGCAGCCTGCGAGCCGGAAGTGGTTGATCTTGCTGATTCCCTTAAAAAAATGGGGGCGAAAATAGAAGGCGCTGGAACCTCAAGGGTTTGGATATGCGGGGTGGATGAACTGAAGCCTGTCTCTCACTCGGTTATCGCGGATCGTATCGAAACCGCAACCTTTATGGTTGCAGCGGCAATAACAGGTGGTGACTTGTTCATAAGTGGAGGCAGACTGGAACACCTGGGTGCAGTGGTCGAAAAACTCTGTGAGGCTGGGATTAACGTATCTGAGGAGACTACTGGTGGAATACGGGTATGGTGTGATGGAAAAATACAGGCAGTAAACTTTAAAACCATACCGTATCCTGGTTTTCCAACAGATATGCAGGCCCAGCTCATGACTCTTCTGTCTGTGGCTGAAGGTACCAGTGTAATAACAGAAAGCATTTTCGAAAACAGATATATGCATGTGGCCGAGCTGGACAGGCTGGGTGCGGAAATAAGGGTGGACGGTGCGGTGGCTATGGTAAAAGGAGTACCCGGACTTCGTGGTGCTCAGGTGATGGCAACCGATCTGAGGGCAAGCGCCTCGCTGGTTCTGGCCGGCTTGGTGGCAGAGGGTGAAACAACTGTATGTCGTATATATCATCTTGACCGCGGCTACGAGGCAATAGAGAAAAAGCTCGTGGCTGTAGGTGCCAATATTGTAAGGACAAAGGAGTAGTGAAAAAAAATAATTCAGATATTGTAGAGATATTTACCGATGGCGCCTGTAGTGGCAATCCTGGAGTGGGGGGGTACGGAGCTATTCTAAGGTATAAGGGACAGCAAAAAGAGATCTCCGGATTTGATCCTGAAACTACTAATAACCGCATGGAACTTATGGCTGTGATCCGGGCGCTTGAGTCTCTGAACCGGTCCTGCCGGGTTTGTGTTGTGACAGATTCCAAGTATGTGGTAAAAGGAATAACCGAGTGGATCCATAACTGGAAGAGAAACTCTTGGAAGACAGCAGGGAAGAAGGATGTATTAAATAAGGATCTTTGGCAAAATCTTCTTGAGCTGACAGGAAATTATGATATTACATGGCAATGGGTTAGGGGACATAGTGGGCATACAGAAAATGAGCAATGTGATTACTTGGCACGCGAGGCTATAGATAAATGTAGGAGAATGAAGTCACAGTGAGTTTTTTTGTAGGCGTCACTCAGGAAAACATAAGTAGAGAAAAAAGCAGAGCCCGCGAACTTCGTCGCACTCAGTGGTGGAAGCGGAAGCTTGAACAAGGCTTGTGCCATTATTGTGGAGGATTTTTTTCGTCTGAGCATCTGACAATGGATCATGTTGTTCCAATTATCCGAGGTGGGAAGAGCACAAGAGCCAATTGTGTGCCTGCTTGCAAGGAATGTAACAGCAGAAAAAAACATCTCTTACCCGTAGAATGGGAGGAATATCTTGTACGGCTTGATCATGCATCCTCAAGCCTAGATTACTGAATGTTGAACAGGTTATGGTTTAGGTCAAGTTTACCTCCAAATAGGCCGAATAAATAAATATAATAATGTCAAAACCTGATGTGAAAAAAAACAGCAAAAATGAAGAACGCCGACGAAGTCGACGCGTTAGAAGAAGACTGAACGCATCGCTTTCAGGTAAGAACAATAGAAATCTTTATGCACAGACCGTGGATGTCTCTTCCTTTGGTTACAAGCTTATGCTGGAATCTGGAGTTTCTGTGGCTCCGGGTGATCGTTACAGCATCTCATTTAATGAGATAAATTCGGTTGCTGATGTTCTTTTGGTCTGGGTCCGTCCCGGCTCAGATTGCGTGTTTGTGGGAGCTGAAAAGGTTTTTTCATGTAAGGGAAATATTAGTAGAACCAGACTTTCCGAGC
>CAYWZR010000181.1:0-5023 GCA_964462885.1 uncultured Nitrospirota bacterium | reverse complement strand
CAGCCAAAATGCTTCACCCTGCTGCACCTGATGATGTTATTAAGGCTGCTTCCAGCTTACATTACAGGGATATTGTAATTGTGACAATTATGTTGGATCGTGAGCAGGTTACGGATCTTACATGGCTCTATCTGCCAGAAAAAGATATGCCGCTTGGTAGGATACATGAGCCTAAAAACTGGAGCAAAAAAATGTCGCCTGAGGGCAAGACAAGTATTGTAACTGAATTTTTCTGTTTTAAAGACGATAAGATATGGAAGTCGACTGATAAAGAGTTAACAGACATTACGGTAAAACATTTAGAAGAGCTGGGCTTTATCAAAAAAGATGAGGTTATTGACAGCAGTGTTATAAGGGAAGATAAAGCATATCCTTTAATGGAGGTTGGGTTCAGAGAGCATTATGAAAAAGTTCTGGACTATTTAAATAAGTTTAAAAACCTTCATGTGATTGGAAGAGGCGGATTATTTCAGTACCATAACATGGATGCCGCCATGGAGACAGGAATTGAGGCGGCTGAAGCAATACTTGGAGAAGGAAGGTAAATAAAATATATGAAATTTTATCTAGTAGTACCAGCCTGGGTTCCTCAGGATATATTTTCAGCAAAGACCGCAGGTAATCAGATAAATTACTGGCAGCCTCTTGGGATGCTGTATCTAGCTTCTTCCTTAATGAAGGCCGGGCATGATGTGAAGTTTTTAAACGGCGCCTTTATGACGAATGAAGAAATAATGAATGAGATAGAGCAGGGTAGACCTTATGCAGTAGGTCTGTATTCCACGACATTCGGGTGGAAGAAAGCCATGGAAGCGGCAAAAAACATAAAGGCAATAGACAAAAATATTGTTACCTGTGTTGGTGGCCCGTACCCTATTGCTGTTCAGGAAAAGTGCCTTGAAGATTGCGAGTGGATGGATGTAGTTGTTACAGGCGAGGGTGAGGTTACACTGAATGAAATGCTGGAGAGATTTTCTGAGGGTAAGACCTTGGAAGGGGTTGAAGGCATTGTTTATCGTGACAATGGTGAAATAAAAAAGAATCCGCTTAGGCCCCTTATTGAAGATCTAGATAGCCTGCCATTTCCGGCTAGAGAGCTTTTAGAAGATGCCGTAAGTTATATACCGCCGCCAGCCACATACAAGAGGAAGCCTGTTGCAGTTATGATAACCTCCAGGGGATGCAACCGTAAGTGCTTGTTCTGTTTTCAGATAGACAAGAAAAGGATAACCGGAGTCAGGTATCGAAGTGTGGAAAATGTGATGGAAGAGATAGAGCTTTGCCTGAAGCAAGGGTATAAGGAAATAAAATTTCTGGATGATACTCTTGCTGCCAATTATGATAGGGCAATGCGGATAACACAGGAAATAAAGGCCCGGAAACTAGATTTTACATGGTTTGCCTCTGCATGTGTCAGCCAGGTTGATGAGCCGCTTCTCAGGGCTTTTAAGGAGGCAGGTTGTTGGGCGATACTGTTTGGAGCTGAAAGCGGAGTACAGAAGGATCTGAACACTATTAAGAAGGGAATAACACTTGACCAGACGCGTAAGGCTGTAAAAACGGCCAAGAAACTTGGAATAAAGGTCTTAACTCCATTTCTTTTTGGTATACCGGGGCAGACCTATGAGGATGGGCTGAAGTCCATTGAGTTCGCATGTGAGATAGATCCTGATGTGGCTAATTTTCATGCACTCACACCATTTCCAGGATCAGAACTCTATGATAACCTGGAAAAGTATGGCACTATATCAGATGATACCTCGGATTTTAGTTACCAGGGGGCTGCGTTTGTCCCATTCTCAATGACAAGGGAAGAAATATGGAAACTTCGGCAGTTGGCTTTTAAGAAATTTTATTCAAGGCCAAAATATATTCTGGGGCGGCTATTGCGTATGAGAACTACTGATGACTTGGTCGCTGCTCTTAAGGGTGCAAAAAGTCTGTTCTGGATATGGGTTAAAGAAGATATCTTTCGTAGGGAGTAACTTTCATGCATTTATCAAGCGAGTAAATGCTCATACTTAAATCTAATGTTTTATTGTAAAGGTCAATAGGTTTGCGATTTAAGTCAGGGGAAAGTTCAGCTTATAGTATCTCCAGGAAAGCTTGGATTCGGGTCTTGATTTGCTCAATGTTGCTAAGAATATTATCAACTTCAAGAAAAAGACTGGGAATACCTTTTTTTGCAAGATGTTTTCTAAGATGTGGGTATTCGTATAAATTTGAATCGTTGAACTTGACTGTATAATAAACTACACCCTTGGCCCCAAACTCTTCAATGAGGCTCATCAGGTTGTCCAATCTACGGTCTATGCCTATTGTGCTTGCAGTTGGATACTTGTTTAGATATCGCCTGCTTATAGACTCTATGGGATCGCAGTTCAAGTTAACGGGTTCCCGGCAGTAGTGAATGCCTTCCTCAAGGTCTTCACACACCACACAGCCTCCAAGTTCGTCTATTACATCAATAAGGCTAGGCTGATCAAAAATATCTCCTGTAACCATCACAGGTATTCTGTTAGTTCTATTTTTAACAAACTGTTCTGAATCTGCAAGTTCATCTATAAGATCGCTGATTATTGCATTAACAGTAGTTCGTGAAGCTGTGGTGGCAGCCTGGATGAGACGAACGGTTTCACCACCTGAAATAAGGTTGTGATTGTTTCGTCTCATTCTGTAAATTTGTTCAAAAAGATTCCTTGTCTCGTTGTAATCTTGGATGGCTTGAGACAGGTGGTCGTCGGTCACCGCTTGTCCAAAGTGTGCTGTTAACTCATCTACTAGTTTACGAATACATTTGCAATAATAGTTTACTGCCTCTTCGGAGTTGTTCTTAGGAACGTCAAGAAGACGAATGAAAGGAGTTTGTACAAGATTGCTCCATGCATCATAAAGCCTGTAAATCGAAACCCCGTAATTGGCGATAACCACGCCTTCCAGAAAGTTGTAACGGCCCTTTACTGCAAATTCAAGCAAATTGCTTGCATGTGGTGAAAATGTTGTAGGAAAATAGCGATGGTATTGTTCAATAGAATTTTTATTTCCTGTAAGCTTGTACGGACGTAATCCGGCAGCATGGAGTACTTCTTCTGGGGTATAGCTAGATAGCCAACCAACAAAAGGCCTGTCTTCCTGTATTGGTGATTTCAACCGTTCTATGTACTTCTCTATAGTTTGAGGCATTATCATAATTTTCAAGAATTAAAATAAAGTGCAAATAAAATTCAAATAAATTGTAAAAAATTGTAAGAAATTGTAAGAAAATAAAAATTGTATTTTTACGCGTGGGATCGTCGGGACAGAACTTCTTTGTAAGCAATCTTAGCTGCTCCCAGTGCCCCTACCAGTTGTGGCTCGTCAGGCTTGTTTAGTTTCATCCCCAGTTGCTCCTGTATGGCTGTGACCACACCTGAGTTTTTGGCTACTCCACCTGTGATCGTACACTCTTCTTCTACTTCTACCCGTTTAGCTATAGTGAGAACTTTTACTGCAATGGAGCGGTTCAAACCTCTTGCGATGTCTTCCTTAGAATTGCGTCCATGTATTAATGAGACCACTTCAGATTCTGCAAACACAGTGCACATGCTGCTAATATTTACATCCCTTTTAGCTTGTGAGGATAGTTCGCCCATGTCTTGAATGTTGACTTCAAGTACTCCTGCCATAACCTCAAGGAAGCGCCCTGTTCCTGCTGCACATTTGTCATTCATTACGAAGTCTGCAATTTTGACATCTCCGTTTGTCCCAGGCTGTAATTGTATCGCTTTGCTGTCTTGTCCTCCTATATCGATTACTGTACGGGTCATGGGAAACAGTGCATGTGCTCCTACGCCGTGACACATTATTTCCGTTACCTGCTTATGAGCAAATGGTACATTGACGCGGCCATAACCAGTGCTTACGGTATAGTCTATATCCCGAAGTGTTAAATTCCTGCTCTTCATCGCAATTTCCATAACCTCTTCGGCAGAACGAAGGCTGTCAACACGTGTGTCAATAACAGCGCTGCAAAGTATCTCATTATCTTTCAAAATTACTACTCCAGAGGATCTTGAACCGATGTCAATTCCTGCTGTTAGCATGGTTTCCTCTTGTTAGTTCTCCATCCTTATTTCCTTCCATAATTTCAATGAACGAGTCAATACAAGTTTTTATCTGACTGTCAGAGTTATTATGTTTGTCAATAAGATCCATGTCCAGCACCAAAACAGGCGTTCCTTCTTTTTTCATCATCTCTTTTGTGTATTGAGATAGGCTATCCAAAAAGCGACATCCCCATTGATTGACTGTAATAATTCCATCAACTTTGTAATCCACAACTACTTTGCTGGTGGCTGTAATCCAGCGATTCATTAGACCTATTGAAGGGTTTGAAAGTATTTTTTTAGCAAGGCTGTTAAAAGGATCGCGAGGGTCCATTTCATCCCAAAATACAAAATTGACCTCTTCGAAGGCGATCACTGCTTTTTTTCCAAGCTCTAGATAGTTCAGTACTGTGTCGTCATAGTAAGGCCTCATATGACGCCATAGAATTCTATAGCGTTCCCTTCCATTGACGGTGGAAAGACCAGAGCCTACACGTTCTTTGAGTTCTTCTATTAATGTTTTATATATTTCGACAAGTTCACTGGTTCCCCAAGAATTAGCAATAATCGCTGCGTAGTCAAGCATTTCTCTTCCGCGAATGGGTGCTGGAATAGCCTGCCTTAATTTGTTGACCTCAATCAAATAAGAACGTGCGTTGTTAGAAAGTTCAATTACTTCAGCCAAGCGGTCCATGTCAATTTTTTTGCCGGTTATTGCCGCCATTTTTTTCATAGCCTGTTCGATTTGATTTGACAAGTACGCCACCTTTTCTTTTTCATCTTCAATAAAAGGGATCTCTAACAGAAAGTGAGGTTTTTTGAAGTAATTGCTCAACACATCGGCAACTTTGGGCTCCACATCACAGTAAAAGTTGATTCCTAAAAGCATATCAGGGGTTGGCAATACATTTAAATTTATACAGCCCATAATTGTCCTC